>NZ_FNKU01000001.1:5452500-5745000 GCF_900100365.1 Pseudomonas cannabina
GTAATCGCGAATCAGAATGTCGCGGTGAATACGTTCCCGGGCCTTGTACACACCGCCCGTCACACCATGGGAGTGGGTTGCACCAGAAGTAGCTAGTCTAACCTTCGGGGGGACGGCTACCACGGTGTGATTCATGACTGGGGTGAAGTCGTAACAAGGTAGCCGTAGGGGAACCTGCGGCTGGATCACCTCCTTAATCGACGACTCAGCTGCGCCATAAGCACCCACACGAATTGCTTGATTCATTGAAGAAGACGATGAGAAGCAGCTTTTGCTTTGCACACCCGATTTTGGGTCTGTAGCTCAGTTGGTTAGAGCGCACCCCTGATAAGGGTGAGGTCGGCAGTTCGAATCTGCCCAGACCCACCAGTTACCTGGTGAAGTTGGTCAGAGCGCGTACGACACCCGGATACGGGGCCATAGCTCAGCTGGGAGAGCGCCTGCCTTGCACGCAGGAGGTCAGCGGTTCGATCCCGCTTGGCTCCACCACTTACTGCTTCTGTTTGAAAGCTTAGAAATGAGCATTCCACCCCGATGATTGAAGGGTGCGTGAATGTTGATTTCTAGTCTTTGATTAGATCGTTCTTTAAAAATTTGGGTATGTGATAGAAAGAAATATAGACCGGGCACCTCTTTCACTGGTGCGTGTCCGGGCTAAGGTAAAGTTTGTGAATGCAAACTTTCGGCGAATGTCGTCTTCACAGTATAACCAGATTGCTTGGGGTTATATGGTCAAGTGAAGAAGCGCATACGGTGGATGCCTTGGCAGTCAGAGGCGATGAAAGACGTGGTAGCCTGCGAAAAGCTTCGGGGAGTCGGCAAACAGACTGTGATCCGGAGATGTCTGAATGGGGGAACCCAGCCATCACAAGATGGTTATCTTACGCTGAATACATAGGCGTAAGAGGCGAACCAGGGGAACTGAAACATCTAAGTACCCTGAGGAAAAGAAATCAACCGAGATTCCCTTAGTAGTGGCGAGCGAACGGGGAGCAGCCCTTAAGTTGTATTGAGATTAGCGGAACGCTCTGGAAAGTGCGGCCATAGTGGGTGATAGCCCTGTACGCGAAAATCCCTTTGCAATGAAATCGAGTAGGACGGGGCACGAGAAACCTTGTCTGAATATGGGGGGACCATCCTCCAAGGCTAAATACTACTGACTGACCGATAGTGAACCAGTACCGTGAGGGAAAGGCGAAAAGAACCGCGGAGAGCGGAGTGAAATAGATCCTGAAACCGTATGCGTACAAGCAGTGGGAGCCCACGTTGTTGGGTGACTGCGTACCTTTTGTATAATGGGTCAGCGACTTATTTTCAGTGGCGAGCTTAACCGAATAGGGGAGGCGTAGCGAAAGCGAGTCTTAATAGGGCGTCTAGTCGCTGGGAATAGACCCGAAACCGGGCGATCTATCCATGGGCAGGTTGAAGGTTGGGTAACACTAACTGGAGGACCGAACCGACTACCGTTGAAAAGTTAGCGGATGACCTGTGGATCGGAGTGAAAGGCTAATCAAGCTCGGAGATAGCTGGTTCTCCTCGAAAGCTATTTAGGTAGCGCCTCATGTATCACTGTAGGGGGTAGAGCACTGTTTCGGCTAGGGGGTCATCCCGACTTACCAAACCGATGCAAACTCCGAATACCTACAAGTGCCGAGCATGGGAGACACACGGCGGGTGCTAACGTCCGTCGTGAAAAGGGAAACAACCCAGACCGTCAGCTAAGGTCCCAAAGTCATGGTTAAGTGGGAAACGATGTGGGAAGGCTTAGACAGCTAGGAGGTTGGCTTAGAAGCAGCCACCCTTTAAAGAAAGCGTAATAGCTCACTAGTCGAGTCGGCCTGCGCGGAAGATGTAACGGGGCTCAAACCATGCACCGAAGCTACGGGTATCACCTTTGGTGATGCGGTAGAGGAGCGTTCTGTAAGCCTGTGAAGGTGAGTTGAGAAGCTTGCTGGAGGTATCAGAAGTGCGAATGCTGACATGAGTAACGACAATGGGTGTGAAAAACACCCACGCCGAAAGACCAAGGTTTCCTGCGCAACGTTAATCGACGCAGGGTTAGTCGGTCCCTAAGGCGAGGCTGAAAAGCGTAGTCGATGGAAAACAGGTTAATATTCCTGTACTTCTGGTTATTGCGATGGAGGGACGGAGAAGGCTAGGCCAGCCTGGCGTTGGTAGTCCAGGTTTAAGGTGGTAGGCTGAGATCTTAGGTAAATCCGGGATCTCAAGGCCGAGAGCTGATGACGAGTGTTCTTTTAGAACACGAAGTGGTTGATGCCATGCTTCCAAGAAAAGCTTCTAAGCTTCAGGTAACCAGGAACCGTACCCCAAACCGACACAGGTGGTTGGGTAGAGAATACCAAGGCGCTTGAGAGAACTCGGGTGAAGGAACTAGGCAAAATGGCACCGTAACTTCGGGAGAAGGTGCGCCGGTGAGGGTGAAGCATTTACTGCGTAAGCTCATGCCGGTCGAAGATACCAGGCCGCTGCGACTGTTTATTAAAAACACAGCACTCTGCAAACACGAAAGTGGACGTATAGGGTGTGACGCCTGCCCGGTGCCGGAAGGTTAATTGATGGGGTTAGCGCAAGCGAAGCTCTTGATCGAAGCCCCGGTAAACGGCGGCCGTAACTATAACGGTCCTAAGGTAGCGAAATTCCTTGTCGGGTAAGTTCCGACCTGCACGAATGGCGTAACGATGGCGGCGCTGTCTCCACCCGAGACTCAGTGAAATTGAAATCGCTGTGAAGATGCAGTGTATCCGCGGCTAGACGGAAAGACCCCGTGAACCTTTACTATAGCTTTGCACTGGACTTTGAATTTGCTTGTGTAGGATAGGTGGGAGGCTTTGAAGCGTGGACGCCAGTCTGCGTGGAGCCAACCTTGAAATACCACCCTGGCAACTTTGAGGTTCTAACTCAGGTCCGTTATCCGGATCGAGGACAGTGTATGGTGGGTAGTTTGACTGGGGCGGTCTCCTCCTAAAGAGTAACGGAGGAGTACGAAGGTGCGCTCAGACCGGTCGGAAATCGGTCGTAGAGTATAAAGGCAAAAGCGCGCTTGACTGCGAGACAGACACGTCGAGCAGGTACGAAAGTAGGTCTTAGTGATCCGGTGGTTCTGTATGGAAGGGCCATCGCTCAACGGATAAAAGGTACTCCGGGGATAACAGGCTGATACCGCCCAAGAGTTCATATCGACGGCGGTGTTTGGCACCTCGATGTCGGCTCATCACATCCTGGGGCTGAAGCCGGTCCCAAGGGTATGGCTGTTCGCCATTTAAAGTGGTACGCGAGCTGGGTTTAGAACGTCGTGAGACAGTTCGGTCCCTATCTGCCGTGGACGTTTGAGATTTGAGAGGGGCTGCTCCTAGTACGAGAGGACCGGAGTGGACGAACCTCTGGTGTTCCGGTTGTCACGCCAGTGGCATTGCCGGGTAGCTATGTTCGGAAAAGATAACCGCTGAAAGCATCTAAGCGGGAAACTTGCCTCAAGATGAGATCTCACTGGAACCTTGAGTTCCCTGAAGGGCCGTCGAAGACTACGACGTTGATAGGTTGGGTGTGTAAGCGCTGTGAGGCGTTGAGCTAACCAATACTAATTGCCCGTGAGGCTTGACCATATAACACCCAAGTAATTTGCGACTCCCCTAAGGAGCATCAGATTGCGGTGACTGTGGAGATGACACGAACCGAAGGTTTGCGTCACGAACGACACCAATGCTTGCTATCACATACCCGATTTGCTGAAGCGCGCCGCAAGGCGCGACTCGGTACCCGAATTTCTTGACGACCATAGAACATTGGAACCACCTGATCCCATCCCGAACTCAGTAGTGAAACGATGTATCGCCGATGGTAGTGTGGGGTTTCCCCATGTGAGAGTAGGTCATCGTCAAGATTAAATTCCAAAAACCCTCATCGCTTACGCGTTGAGGGTTTTTGTTTTTCTGGCTTTCGAAAAACTTCATCTCGTCCCTCGGACACATCCCGCCAGTCATCCAGATCAACGTGCATATGGCAATCCAGCGCGCTTGCCCTTATGGTTCGGCCTCAGGTTTCTATCGCACTGGTCAAGGAAGCACGCATGCCCGTAACAACCTCCCTAAGCGCAGGTTTCATGGTGGTTCAAGGTAACCGCCCGGATGAACTGCGCAGTCTGGTGGTGTCTTGGATGCGGCGTTACCCCTTGTCACCACTGGAGAACGAGATCGCGCTGGTACAGAGCAACGGGATTGCGCAGTGGCTCAAGCTGGCCCTCGCCGAAGATGCTCAGGATGAAGACAGCGGAGGCTGCGGTATCGCCGCTGCCATAGATGTTCAGTTGTCCGGCAGTTTCATGTGGACGCTGTACCGAACCGTTCTGGGGCGTGGTGAAATCCCCGAGACCTCACTGCTCGACAAAGGGCCTCTGACCTGGCGTCTGATGCGCTTGCTTCCTGCGTTGATCAATCAGCCGCACTTCGAGCCACTGCAGCGCTTTCTGACCGACGATACCGACCTGCGCAAGCGCTATCAGCTATCCGAGCGCCTGTCTGATCTCTTTGACCAGTATCAGGTCTATCGCGCCGATTGGCTGGAAGACTGGGCCGAAGGGCGCCATCAATTACGCGACGCTCGAAATCAGTCCAGACCACTGACCGCTGCCAATTGCTGGCAGGCAGAGCTATGGCGTGCGCTGCTCGACGATGTCGGTGCCGAAGGCATGGCACAGAGCCGCGCGGGTGTGCATCAGCGCTTCATCGAGCGCATTGGCCACATGACCGAAGCGCCTCCAGGTTTGCCGGCGCGTGTCATCGTGTTCGGTATTTCCTCTCTGCCAGCGCAAGCGCTTGAAGCATTGGCGGGCCTGGCGAAGTTCAGCCAGGTGCTGCTCTGTGTGCATAATCCCTGTCGGCACCATTGGGCCGACATCGTTGCCGACAAGGACTTGCTGCGCCACCAGTACAAACGTCAGGCGCGCAAGACCGGCATGCCGATAATCCTCGATCCGCAAGCGCTGCATCAGCACGCCCACCCGCTACTCGCCGCCTGGGGCAAGCAAGGTCGTGATTACATCAACCTGCTGGACAGCCATGATGATCCGCGCAGCTATCGTTCATCGTTCAAGGACGAGCGCATTGACCTGTTCAGCGAAGTCGAACCTGCCAACCTGTTGAACCAGTTGCAGGACGACATTCTCGAATTGCGCCCGCTGGATGAGACTCGGGAAAAGTGGCCGGTAGTCAATCCGCTGGAAGACCGTTCGGTCCGTTTCCACATCGCCCACAGTGCCCAGCGCGAAGTGGAGGTGCTGCACGACCAGCTCCTGGCAAGGTTCAGCAAAGACCCGGCCCTGCGCCCGCGCGACGTGATTGTGATGGTCCCGGATATCGACAGCTACGCGCCACATATTCGGGCGGTGTTCGGCCAGATCGACCGTGAAGATCGGCGCTTCATCCCTTTCACGCTGGCGGATCAGGGGCAGCGCGGCCGTGAGCCTTTGCTGATCGCAGTCGAGCATTTGCTCAAGCTTCCCGACAGCCGCTTCCCGGTCAGCGAAATACTCGACCTGCTCGACGTTCCGGCGTTACGTGCGCGCTTCCGGATTCAAGAGCGCGACCTGCCGACCATGCATCGCTGGATTGAAGGTGCGGGCATTCGCTGGGGGCTCAATGCGCAACAGCGCGCCAGTCTGGGCTTGCCTGATGCGCTGGAGCAGAACAGCTGGCATTTCGGTTTGCGCCGCATGTTGCTGGGTTACGCCGTGGGTGCTGGTACGGCGTATGACGGTATTGAACCTTACGACGAAATCGGCGGGCTAGATGCGGCCTTGATCGGCCCTCTTGTGGCCTTGATCGACGCCCTTCAGGTGGCTCACACGCAATTGTCTACGCCGACCACACCGGAAGCGTGGGGCGCGCGTTTGCAAGCGCTGCTGCAACTGTTCTTCCAGGCCGAAAGCGAGCACGACGATTACCTGCTGGCTCAGCTCGAAACGTTGCGCGAAAACTGGCTTGAAACCTGCGCAACCGTCGGACTGATCGACGAGCTGCCGCTGACGGTGGTCCGCGAAGCGTGGCTGGCCGGGCTCGATCAAGGGCGTTTGTCCCAGCGTTTTCTGGCTGGCTCGGTGAATTTCTGTACGTTGATGCCGATGCGTGCCATCCCGTTCAAGGTCGTTTGCCTGCTCGGCATGAACGACGGTGACTATCCCCGCGCGCAACCGCCGCTGGATTTCGACCTGATGGGCAGCGATTACCGTCCCGGCGACCGTTCGCGGCGTGAGGATGATCGCTATCTGCTGCTCGAGGCGCTGCTTTCAGCCAGAGACCAACTGTACGTCAGTTGGGTCGGCCGAAGCATTCGTGACAACAGCGAACGTCCGGCCTCGGTGCTGATTGGCCAGTTGCGCGACCACCTTGCCAGCGGCTGGAAGCTGGCAGGCGAAACCGACCCTGCCAGTCCGCAGGATGAAGGCGAGCGCTTGCTGAAAGCCTTGACCGTGCATCATCCGCTGCAACCGTTCAGTGCCCGTTATTTCCATGCCGGCACGGGCTATTTCAGCTTCGCCCGTGAGTGGCGCCTGCTGCACGAGACCGATGCGCCGTCGCCTGCCTTGAGTGAACTGTCACCCCACGAGCAGGAAGAGCCGCTGACCATCGCGCAATTACAGGACTTCCTGAGAACCCCGGTGAAGCACTTTTTCAGCCAGCGCCTGAAGATCTATTTCGAAGTGGCCGAAGCGCCACTGGCCGACGAAGAGCCGTTCGTGCTCGCTGCCCTTGAGCGTTACGGGCTCAGTGAAAGCCTGCTCAGCGCCGCGATGGCCGCCCCTGACGACATCGATAGCGCGCTCCATACACAGGCGCTGAAACTGCAAGCCAGCGGTCTGTTGCCCCTGGCCGGTTTCGGCACCTGTATGCAGGACGAACTGATCGAACCGCTGCCGGACGTGTTGAAGCGTTACCACGACTTGCTGGCGCTCTGGCCCGAGGTACTGAGCAGCGCCTTGCCGATCAGTTTCGCCCACGGTGCGGTGAGCATCGATGGCTGGCTGGGCGGTCTGCACCGCAACGCCAACGGCGATCTGTTGCTGGTGACGGCCATTCCCAACAGCATCGGCTCGAAAAAGACCCGGAAATGGCACCGGCTGATCCGTCCATGGGTGAATCATCTGGTGGCCTGCGCTTGTGGGCTGCCATTGAGCACGGCATTGGTCGCCAGCGATGAAAGCCTGATGCTGGAACCGCTGCAAAAAGACGCCGCGACCACCACCCTCAATCACCTGCTGATGGCCTGGCTGCACGGTATGCAGCAACCGTTGCCGGTCGCCGTCAAAACCGCGTTCGCCTGGCTGGGCCAACCTGCCGACAAAGCTGAAGCCGCAGCACGCAAAGCTTACGAAGGCGACGGCCAGACCTCGGATGGCGAACGCCGCGAAAGCACGGCACTGGCCCGCCAGTTTCCTGATTTCGATGCGCTGATGGACAGCGAAGAGTTCGCAGGCTGGTGCGAGACGCTCTACAAACCGATTTACGACGCGCCCTGGCAATCAGTGTCTGGCGGCGAGGGCAGCGCATGAGCGACCAAACACTTCCTCTGGCGCTACGTTTTCCGTTACGCGGCAGCCAGTTGATCGAAGCCAGCGCCGGGACTGGCAAGACGTTTACCATCTCCGCGCTGTACCTGGGTCTGGTCCTCGGCCACGGTTCCGAACAATCGGGTTTTGGTCGCGAACTGCTGCCGCCGCAAATTCTGGTGGTGACCTTCACGGATGCTGCAACCAAGGAACTGCGCGACCGGATTCGGACCCGGCTGGCCGAGGCTGCGCGTTTCTTTCGGGACGAAATTCCTTCGCCGGATGGTCTGATTGCCGAGCTGCGCGAGCAGTTCGAGGCCGAGCAGTGGCCTGCCTGCGCCAGTCGCCTGGACATCGCTGCGCAGTGGATGGACGAAGCCGCCGTTTCGACGATCCACAGCTGGTGCCAGCGCATGCTGCGTGAACATGCCTTCGACAGTGGCAGCCTGTTCACCCAGACGCTGGAAACCGATCACAGCGATTTGCTCGGCGAAGTGCTGCGCGATTACTGGCGACGGTTCTGCTACCCCATGAGTGGCGACGCGCTGGCCTGGGTGCGGGAGAACTGGAGCGGTCCGGCGGCGCTATTGCCGCGCGTGCGAGGTCTGTTTGGCCGCGAACGCAGTACCGATAGTCGAGAACCCGCGGAACTGATCCAGGCGTCGTTGCAGGAGCGTCGAGCCGCCCTGATCGCCCTGAAAGCCCCTTGGGCCGCCTGGGCTGACGAGCTGTACGCCATCTGCCAGGACGCCGTCGCGCGCAAGGCGGTCGATGGTCGCAAGATGCAGGAGCGGTACTTCAAACCTTGGTTCGAAAAACTCTCCGCGTGGGCCGCTGACCCAACCCAGGAAGAACTGGATCTGGGCACCGGTTTCACGCGCCTGACGCCAGAAGGTGTTGCTGAGGCCTGGAAAAGTGATCCGCCTTCGCACCCGGCAATTGACGCGATGGCCGGGCTCAAAGCCGCGCTCGACGCGCTGCCCAAACCGGACGCGGCGGTATTGCAGCACGCTGCGCAGTGGGTGAGTGCGCGCTTTGAGGAAGAAAAGCGTCGTCGCGCCGAGATGGGTTTTGACGACATGCTGCTCAGGCTCGACGCTGCCCTGCGCAGCGCTGGCGGCGAACGTCTTGCGACCCTGATTCGCGAGCAGTTTCCGGTGGCGCTGATCGATGAATTTCAGGACACCGATCCGGTTCAGTACCGCATTTTCGAGAGTATCTATCGTCTTGAAGACAACGACGAGCAGACCGGCCTGTTTCTGATTGGCGACCCAAAGCAGGCGATCTATGCCTTTCGCGGCGCTGACATCTACACCTATCTGCGCGCCCGCCACGCGACTCAGGGTCGCTGGCACACGCTGGACACCAACTTCCGCTCCAGCCACGCGATGGTCGAATCGGTCAATCATGTCTTCATGCGCGCAGAACAGCGTGCGGAGGGGCGTGGCGCGTTTCTGTTCCGCGACGGCGAAGACAACCCGGTGCCGTTTTCCAGCGCACTGGCCCAAGGTCTTAAAGAGACGCTGGAACTCGATGGCAGTCCATTGGCCGCGTTGACGGTCTGGCAACTGGAGAGCGAGCAGCCGGTGTCCGGCGTCGTCTACCGACAGCAATTGGCCGCCAGCTGCGCCAGTGAAATCGTGCGCTTGCTCAACACGGGTCAGCAAAGTCGTGCCGGCTTCGTCGCGTCTGACCAGACACTGCGCGGGCTGCGCCCGGCCGACATCGCCATTCTGGTCCGCGACGGCAAAGAGGCGCAGGCTGTGCGCAGCCAGCTGTCGGCACGCGGCGTGCGCAGCGTCTACCTGTCGGACAAGGATTCAGTGTTCGCCGCCCAGGAAGCCCACGACCTGCTGTCATGGCTCAAGGCCTGCGCCGAACCGGATTCCGAACGTACGTTACGTGCGGCGCTGGCCTGTATCACGCTGAACCTGCCATTGGCCGAGCTCGAACGGCTCAATCAGGACGAACTGGCCTGGGAAAGGCGCGTCATGCAGTTCCGCAGTTACCGTGACATCTGGCGCATTCAGGGCGTGCTGCCGATGTTGCGTCGTCTGCTGCACGACTTTGCCCTGCCGCAGACACTGATCTCGCGGACCGATGGCGAGCGGGTGCTGACCAACCTGTTGCACTTGTCCGAACTGCTGCAACAGGCGGCAGCGGAACTGGACGGTGAACACGCGCTGATTCGTCACTTGAGCGATCACCTGGCGCTGTCCGGTCAGGCCGGAGAAGAGCAGATCCTGCGCCTGGAAAGCGATGAGCAACTGGTTAAAGTGGTGACCATCCACAAATCCAAGGGGCTGCAATACCCGCTGGTGTTCCTGCCGTTCATTTGCTCGTCCAAACCGGTCGACGGCAGCCGTCTGCCGCTGCAGTTTCACGACGCTGAGGGCCGCGCACAAATCAGTCTGCAGCCCACCGAGGAACTGATTCAACTGGCCGATAACGAGCGCCTGGCCGAAGACCTGCGTTTGTTATACGTCGCATTGACCCGCTCGGAGCACGCATGCTGGCTGGGCGTTGCCGACCTCAAGCGCGGCAATGCCAACAGCTCGATGTTGCACCGCTCGGGGCTGGGTTATTTACTGGGCGGCGGCGCGGCGTTGCCTGAGTCGGCGGCCTTGAAAGTCTGGTTACGTGATCTGGCCGAAGGCTGCCCTGCGATTGCCTTGCAGCCGGTTCCGGAGCCTACGGCCGACAGCTTTGTCGCGCCACGCAGCGAAGCTTCGCTGGTCAAGTTGCTGGTCCCGAAACGCCGTGCCGCGGAGAACTGGTGGATCGCGTCCTATAGCGCTTTGCGGATTGGCGACATAGTGACAGCCGGTGCCGACGAGTCGCCGGACAGCCCGCAGGCGCAGAAGCTGTTCGACGACGAGCGCCTCGACCCCGAAGCGCCTCGCGATATTCTGGTCGGCGGTGCAGACATCCATCGTTTCCCTCGTGGCCCGAACCCCGGCACCTTTCTGCATGGCTTGCTGGAGTGGGCAGGCAACGACGGGTTTGCGCTCACGGCGCATAACGTCGAGCTGATCAGAGATGCCGTTGCCCGTCGCTGTCATCGCCGCGGCTGGGCGGGCTGGATCGAGACCTTGCGCGACTGGCTGCATCAGTTGCTGAACATGCCGATGCACCTGTCGCCCGACGCCGCTCCGGTTGCGCTGGGTGATCTGAATCAGCCCAATCAGTACCGCGTCGAGATGGAATTCTGGTTCGCCAGCAACCACGTCAATGTGGCGCAAATGGATGCCCTGGTGCGCCGCTTCACCCACGACAATGCGCCGCGTGCCGCGACCGAAACCGTCTCGCTCAATGGCATGTTCAAAGGCTTCATCGACCTGACGTTCGAGCACGAAGGCCGCTATTACGTGGCCGACTACAAGTCCAATTGGCTGGGTGCCGACGACGATGCCTACACCGAGCTGGCGATGGAAGCCTCGATACTCGACAACCGCTACGACTTGCAATACGTCCTGTACCTGCTGGCATTGCATCGGCAGCTCAAGGCACGGCTGGCCGATTATGATTACGACCGGCACATGGGCGGCGCGCTTTACCTGTTCTTGCGTGGCAGTCGCTCAGCCTCGCAAGGTGCCTGGTTCACCCGCCCGCCACGCGAGCTGATCGAAAGCCTGGACGTGCTGTTTCAGGGCAAACCAGTACCGCATGACCTGCCGGGAGTATTGGTATGATCCGCACGTTTGACGACCTGTTGCCCACCGCGCTGGACGATGCCGGCCTTGCCGAGCTGAGTCCGCTGACCCGTGTCGACGACCTGCTGATGCTGCTCGAGCGCTGGGTCGAGCGCGGCTGGTTGCGTGCACTGGACCGAGCGTTCGTCGCGTTTCTCGGCGAACTCGATCCGCAGGCCGATCCGCTGGTGCTGGTGGCGGCGGCGTTTACCAGCCATCAGTTGGGGCACGGCCATGTCTGCCTCGACCTCTACGAGACACTGAAAGAACCGGACTTCGCCTTGTCGCTGCCGCCCGAAGGCGATCAGCAAGACGGCGCAATGCTGCTGCCCTCGCAACTGCTGGCTGCGCTGGACGGCGCAGCGTGGTGTCAGGCGCTGGCGCGCAGTGTGCTGGTCGCGGAAGTAGGAGACTCAAGCGCCGAAGCGCTGCAAAAACCATTGGTGCTGGCGGAGCGGCGTTTGTACTTGCGCCGCTACTGGACCTACGAGCGTCGTATCGCGGCGGCCCTGCGTCAGCGACTCGCCCAACCTGACACGCCGCCAGCAGATCTGCCGCAGCGCCTGACCGCGTTATTCGGCGCTGCCGACTCTGCGCCGGACGCCGTTATCGACTGGCAGAAACTGGCCTGCGCTCTGGCAACCCGTCGGGCATTCAGCATCATCACCGGCGGCCCCGGCACGGGCAAAACCACCACCGTGGTGCGCCTGCTGGCATTGCTTCAGGCACCTGCCGTGCAGAGCGGCCAGCCATTGCGCATTCGCCTCGCAGCCCCGACCGGCAAGGCCGCGGCACGTCTCACCGAGTCCATCAGTCAGCAAGTGCAAAGCCTGGACGTCAGCGCCGAGGTGCGGCAGAAAATCCCCAGCGAAGTGACCACCGTGCACCGCTTGCTGGGCAGTCGTCCCGGCACTCGCCACTTCCGCCACCACGCGGCCAACCTGTTGCCGCTGGACGTGCTGGTGGTCGACGAAGCATCGATGATCGACCTGGAAATGATGGCCAATCTGCTCGACGCACTGCCATCCCATGCGCGCATGGTTTTGCTGGGCGACAAGGATCAGCTGGCCTCCGTGGAAGCAGGAGCCGTGCTGGGGGATTTGTGTCGCGACGCTGAAGAGGGTTTCTACAGTCCAGAAACCCAGGCCTGGCTGGAAGCCGTCAGCGGCGAAGATCTGAGCAAAGGTGCGCTGCAACCGGGCGACGCGCAACGACATCCGTTGGCACAGCAAGTGGTCATGCTGCGGCACTCGCGCCGCTTCGGCCAAGGCAGCGGCATTGGCCAACTGGCCCGGCTGGTCAACCAGCAGCAGGACAAGCAGGCGCGCGCCTTGCTGTCGGCAGGCAGCCACACCGATCTGTTCGCCCTGGCGCTCAAGGGCGAGCAAGACCTCAAGTTCGAACGGCTGGTGCTGGACGGTCTTGGCAAGGGTGAACAAGGTCCGCAGGGTTATCGGCATTACCTCAATGTGCTGGCTGCCGAGCGTCCCGCGCAGGGTTCGGCACTCGACGACGCGTGCTGGACGGTCTGGGCCCGCTCGGTGCTGAACGCGTTCGACGCATTCCAGTTGCTGTGCGCCGTGCGCAAAGGTCCGTGGGGCGTGGAAGGCCTGAACCAGCGCATCACTCACGCGCTATTCAGCGCTGGCCTGATCGAAAGCGAACAGCAGTGGTACGAAGGCCGCCCGGTGCTGATGACCCACAACGATTACGGCCTCGGCCTGATGAATGGCGACATCGGCATCACCCTGCGCTTGCCCGAGCGCGATGGCGACGGCAAGCAAGTCCTGCGTGTCGCTTTCCCGCGTAACGACGGCACTGGCGGCGTGCGCTTCGTCCTGCCCAGCCGGCTCAACGAAGTGGAAACCGTATACGCCATGACCGTGCACAAATCCCAAGGCTCGGAATTCGCCCACACCGCCCTGATCCTGCCCGAAGCCCTCAACCCGGTGCTGACCAAGGAACTGATCTACACCGGCATCACCCGCGCCAAACACTGGTTCAGCCTGATCGAACCCCGCCAGGGCATCTTCGAAGAAGCCCTGCGCCGCAAGGTCAAACGCCTGAGTGGCCTGATGCTTGGGCTTTGAATCTGCAAACGCCCGCGCCTAAACAGGCTGCAGTCTGTAATGCACAAGTCGTGAACGCTCTGAAAGGTAGCGTCTGCCCGGGTGGCGCGGGAGCGGGCCTGGCGCTTCGCTTGTAGTGGGAGTGGACTCGTCCGCGAACTGCCGGGAACCGGCAGCAACGGTACACACGGTACATCAGACGCAACTGAGGCAGCCCGTTTCAGGGCCGCCGCAGATCCGACACAACACCTCACACGCCATAATCCACATATCGCGCCATAACGTTCGGGCGACTAAACGTATCAATCGTATAAACCCGCTGCCACATGGCATCAACCTCGGCCTTGAACGTGGCGTCATCCATATCAATCCAGTAGCGTGGGTTGCGGCCATTTTGCTGATCGTGGCTGGCGGTCACCGGGTCTAAATGCCGGTAGGGTTCGAACAACGGAATATCCGGAATCGGCCCGCTGACGTCCATGTAGTTTTGCAGGAAGTCCCAGAGTGCGCAGGGGCGTTGCTGGAAGTCGTCCGGGCCGAGTAATGCGTGAAAGTTGATGCGCTGGTCTTCACAGCGATGCTGGAGGATCAGGCCGTAAGACGGTCCATGTCGATTGCACGTAGTAATCATATAAGCGTCGAACTCGTAGAACGGGGCGATGAACTCGTCGATGACGCCCTCCTTGCGGTGACGCTTGTAGTCAAAGATCGTGACCAGACCCGTCCTGCGATTAAGCTCCCAGAGCGGACCTTTTGGAGGGCGGAACCAGATTCGTGGGAAGTGGTTGATGACGATGTGGCCGATTAGCCAACTGAGTAGTGGGGGGAGTGAAATAAAATAGCTGCCACCGATGAACGCTTCAAGAAATTCTACTTTTGTATATGAGTTTTTTGAGGCTATATGCATCGTCATACAGATCAATGCATAGAGAGGCGTTAACGTCAGAAAAATCCATTTCCCTCCAAGATTTAAGATAAGCCAGAGTTGCGACCGCATAGGTAATTGTGCATAGCGCAGACGCTCGTGATCGTATTTCTGATGAAGGTTTGCACCTTCAAACGGAGCGGGTACATAAGAACCATTGTTTGCTTTTTCTCGTTTTTTGCGTTTGAAATCTTCCCAGAAAAGCATCTCGGCTGGTGTGGGATCATCCAGAAGCCTATCAGGCACAGCGGCCGTAGTTTGCCCCCATGGCAATCGTATACCTTCAAAGTTATAGACGGATTTTGCTGGCTGAGCGCGGACCCCGTCGGATTTGTACGCTTGCGTGCCGTAATAAGATTTGCTGCTGGATTTAAGCATTGGGCGAAGCCTCATGAGTAGTCTCATCTGCCCAGAACGGTTGGTTGATCTTATTGAAATCAGGCTTTGCCCAGCTCTGGCTGTACTGAGTAGGATCCTTGATTGCCGGGGCAGGGAAGTATTTTTTTTCTCCTCTGTGGGTCAAAATAAATTGGGCTCGTACCGCCCATTTGTAATAGTGTCGACGGCTACCCGAGGATAGGGCATGGTTAATTGGCGTCGTGAAAAAAAGCTCCAGTGCATCAGGCAGTAGGCGCTGTGCTTTAGGTGTTTCAGGTCGGTCGCCGATCTCACTTTCTGCTCGATAAGGAATACCCTGATTACTGGTCCTTTCAGTCATATGACGCAGCCTGCATTCATTTTTAATACTAAGGCTGTCGAGATTTCCTATAAATCCCGGCAGACGACTCTCTAAACGGATGACAGTGTCAGCGCTACGTATTGCATGAGGTAGTTCTGCGTGTGGATCAAATTTGGCCTGCAGTTCGTAAGCAGGATTTTTTTCGACTGAGATACTGATTGCTGCAAGCATGCTCGTTAGTCGATAGAAAGCCTCCGTTGGGTCCTGCAAATATCGGTCGATCGGGTCGCTCTTGCCGAACGGTCCATTTGCTAGCCATAATTCCAACGGGGTTGAGCTCAATAGAGTGACTAAGCCCACGCCTACGGCAATCAGGAGCAACGCGGCCCAACCCAATACTGGAAGTCCGAGCAGCGTTGTTGCCGCTCCGAACAAAGTTCCTAGTGACCCCGATAGTCCACCCAGAGATAGCAGGAGATAACCATGCATAGCGCCATCGTCCCACTGCCATGCTTGCCATGCATCGATAACATTGACTATGGATAGAATCCAGCCAGAAATGAAGAAGCCCACGATTCGACCAGTCACTTTTGTGGTCAGCTTTTTGGCCAAAGCCTCGCCGAAGAAAATGGCGGCTTTTTTTGATGAGATGCTGAATAGCGTTGTTCTGGCTACTGAAAGTTTTGATTGCTGACCACCCAGTTTTACTGCCAATGCTTCTAACGCTATTACAAAATACAGGCTGGCACCTAAGATACCTAAGGAGGCGCTGATTTATTCGATTTTTCGTCCCTGCAACGCTCTGGAGGCCTTGATTTATCTGGGGGCAACAGCTGGGTTTTAGAATAAATCAGCGTCTCCCTAAACCTGTTCTGACTGCCCCTTTCTCCCTAACCGTCTGCTCCCATGCAGATATCTCCGAACTCACATTCCAAACCTCCAGCATCAACACCGCCAGACAAAACGGGGTTGACGCCAGCACTCTGTAAGCCGCCTTGTTCCTCTGCGAGTCCAGCCCCTCTATCACTTCACTCAGCCCGCTTTTCGCCCGGACATGAGCCGCTTGCGCTTCCCCCACGGCGCCGGCTGTTTCCCGAGCTTTTTTCAGTGCTCGGTTCATGTCGCCGACCACCTGTGCGGTCTTGTGTCCGCGAGGGATCACCAGCACCCAATTGTCGCCCGTGGGCACGCGAGTCGAGTAGTTGGGCGGTGAGTCGATGTCGCCGAACGGGCTGCCGTCGGCGCGCAGGTATTCGCCATAGCGCGTTTTTGGCATTGACTCCCGAGCAGGCAGGTCTTCCAGGCCGAATACGTAGTGTTGAGGCGTGACCTGATTGCGGCGCATCAGGAACGCTGCACCGAAATGCTCGGGCATCATGCTGCGCAGTTGTTGCACGCCGCGGCCTTGGCGGTTGACGTTGATCTTGTGTGCGTTCGCACCCAGTCGCTCTTGCATCTGCGCCAGTCGGTCAGATGCAGAGCGGGCGTTGGCGCTGGCGTTTTGCACGTTGCCGTTGGCTGGCGCGAGTGCCTGGCTGGCCTTGTCGATTGCATTCGCTGCGCCATCTGCGGCGCTCTGCAGATTTTCGAAGATCCCGACCAGCGCCGCCGTGGTCGCCTTGCCGTTGTTGATGAGGAAGAAGTTCTGCAGGCTGTCGCCTTCCAGCAGGTTGGCCAGGGTGGTGGCGTCCAGCGTGACTTGAGCGACGGGGTCGGGCGTTGGCCGGTTTTCGAAGCGGGCCAGTTCGGTGGCCCGAAAGCGCCCATCGCCCAGGTTTCTAGTGTCTTCAAGCGGCGTTACGTAGGGCGCGCAGACTGTCTGCAGATCGCACTCGGGCCACAGCATCGCGTGCAGAGAGGAGGTGTCGTCGCTGGCAAGCGCATTCAGAAATGTCTGCCCCGGACTCACGGCCTGATCCCAAAGGCCGATACCCGTGACCGCGTCCACAATGTCGCCGCTGGGAGCCAGCGGGTCGACATTGGACGGCACCAGCGCCACCGTCGCCAGTGTCCGGCTCAGCTCGTACATTGCCGCCACGTAGGCAAAGCCATCCAGACTCAGGTGATCGGCCAGCATCTGCACGGTGCCCGCCTGCTTCAGGGTGGCAACCAGTGTGTCCTGCGTTCCGATCATGTGCCGCCAGACCATGGCACGTTCAACGGTGGCGGTGCATTGGTTGATGGCGCGCCTGCCAGGCTCATGCAACTTGGCCATCGTCGCGTGTAACGGGTTTTCCTTGCCGCGAATGCTGCGCGGTACGACCAGTTGCTGCACCAGCAGTGCGCTGGCGTGATGCGGCTGACGAATGGCCAGTCGGGCACACAGGCCGAACAGTTGCTGATAAGTGTCGATGCGTTGCCGCAAGTGACGCAGCCGAAAACACGCATCGTCCAGTAGCACACCGCAGACTTGACGCTGTCGCGCAAGGGTCAGCACATCGTCGGCATTCGGCTGTGCTTGCCAGAGCGTATCGGTATCGACGGTCTCGTCCTGCGTTTCAGCCGGTAAGCTGGCGAGCAAGGCGTCGGCCATCGCCGTGAGTTCCAGAGCCCCGTCATCCTGAGCGGCAGTGCCTCGGGCAGCCTGAGCCAGAAAGGCTTTGGCTTGCCTGAACGACTCGACCGGAAACTGCCCCGACAGATCACACAGGTAGCGCGCCGGATGATCGAGCAGGCGCTCATAACCAGGTTGCCGCGCACGCTGCGGTGCCGCCAGGCTAACCGGAAAGGCGCTGTGTTCCAAGTTGAGACGAGTCGCGTTGACCCGAGCGATCACCGCTTGGGCCGCGTAATCTTTTGCATCGAACCCGGAAAACGCTTTGAGCATCGCCGCGCCATCGGGCTTGCCCTTGTACAGGTCCGTGAAGCGCTCTTTTGACCAGCTCAGGTCCGGGCTCTTGCAGCGTTGTGCTCTCAGCGTCGCATCGGTTTCCAGACGTTCAAGACGCGGCGCGCTGAGCTGGATTTCCGAAAAGCAGAGTTGCAGATTCTGCACTCGTCGGTTGTTGCAGATTGCCGGCAGCCAGATATCTTCAAGCGCCGCGCCGGTGGCCTTGCGCTCACCGGGTAGAAAACCGACTGGCTGGCGATAACGGGCTATGTCGATGTCGTGATAAGTACTGCCGGTTTCACCGACTTGAATCTCCAGCTCGCGCCACAGCGTCGCCTGATAAAACACGTACACGTAACCCGCGCGCGCCAGCACGGGTGTGCCGAGGTCGTACGCGGTCTTTGAACAGGGCAGCGGTACAAAGGGCAGCACCGGCACGATCTGGTTGAACTGCGTATCGGACTGTCGCGGTGTCACCTGCGTGTCGTTGAATAGTGGCAGACAAATCGGCTCGCCCTTGGTGGTTGCGATCTGCAGTTCAAGACGCGTGCCGCTAATGTGATCCCAGACCTCAAGGGTGCTGCTGCACAGCGTGTGCTCTAGCTTTTCCGGTGTTGACGAATAGACACGGTCGCCGGTTTCGCTGATCAGTTGAACCTTCTGCTGGTCCGAATGATGCTTGCCCACGATCTGGACGATCAGCTTGTCCATTTCGCAGGACGGCCCTGCGCTCAAGCTGCTGGCGGTCATTGTGGAAATTCCTTGATCTGGCGGCGCAATGCGTCTTCCTGGCGTTGGCTCAGCGCCAGGGTCATGGGAGGCTGCGGGGGAACCCAGTGAGGCGCGTGCGGATTGTCGATGCTCATCCAGTGCTGATTGCCTTGCGCAACGTCTGCCCAGGTTCCGCCATACCAGCGAAGTCGAGACATGGGCCCCAGCCATTGGGCACTGGATTGCGCGGTGTCGGCGGTAAACAAATAGCTGGCAGTCACCGGGTGCGAATAACGCAAAACGCCTCGGCGTACCCCTTCGAACCTGACGAATAAAATGTGCCTGAGATGCGCGAGCACGACCTCCACAGGTGAGGCGCTTTCGATGATCAGGCCGGGCCAGGCGTCGGGGTGCTCAAGCACGATGTTCAGCAGCGGATGCTGGACGGACGCATCCAGCAAGACGGGACTTTTATCCCGGTAGGCAGCGAGCTCGGTCTTGTCGAACAGCAGGGTCGGCGCTGGGTCGGGCAGCCGTCGGTAAAGCTGTTCCAGCAGTGAGTCAGTGCGTTCCAGCAACAGATAAATGTTCATCTCCGGGCCCCCGACTGCAACGCTTTTCGGCAGCCGCAATCGGCCAGCGGGCAATTCGCAGGTGTTCCACCTTTCGGTTTTTGGCAGAGTTCAATGATCGGCCCCGATCCACTCAGACGCTGCATCAGCAACTGCCCCGGCGCGCTGTCATCGACCCGCTGCACCCGCCCCGGCAGTCGTGGTGTGGGCGCTGTTCCGTCAGGCAACTTGCCCCCGGAATCGAGCCTGACGACCTGCGGCCCGTCCACGGTGATACCGCTGGCGTCGATCTTGATGAAGGAATCGCCAGCCTTGAAAGTGATCTCCAGACCTGCCTCGATCACCACGTTATTGCCAGCCCTGATGTAGATTTCCTGCCCAGCCTCTGCCAGCAACCCATCTGCCACTCTGATGTGCTGCGTGCCTCCCACCGTCAGGTGATCGCTCCTTTTGACTTCGGTCAGCCGGGCACCTTTAACGGTCCGGTGCTCCTCAGCCCCGAACTCGCTGTAGCTGTTGGCTTCGACCCGGTCATGACGCTCATGGCCGACGTTGATTGTCTGGTCGTGCTTGACGATCTGGTCCCAGTCGCGCTGGGCGTGAATATAGATATGCTCCTGCCCGGCGCGGTCTTCGATACGCAGTTCGTTCGATCCTCCACCGCCCGGACTGCTCAAGGTCTTGAAGACACTTTGCGTCTGATTCGCAGGCAATTTGCCGGGCTGCAGGTGCTCTGCATGGTACAGACAGCCGCTGACCAATGGCCGGTCGGGGTCGCCTTCCAGAAAGGTCACCAGCACTTCCATGCCGACTCGCGGGACGACCATGCCGCCGTAACCATTACCTGCCCAACTGGACGAGACCCGCAGCCAGCAACTGCTGCGGTCATTGCCCGCGCCTTCGCGATCCCAATGGAACTGCACCTTGATTCGGCCATGTCTGTCGCAGTGAATTTCCTGGCCTTTCAGGCCGGTGACGACGGCGGTCTGACTGCCGAAGATCTTTGGTTTTGGGTGGCGCAGAGGCGGGCGGTAGGGCGCCTTCCTGGGTGTGGCCAGAAAGGTGTTGCGGTAGCCTTGTTGAGCGTTCCCCTCGTGCTGGCCGGGCACTAGAGATTCCTCCAATACCTGCGGCTGACGGCCTTCATGGCGTACTTCGGTCAGCAGCCAGAGGTCGTTCCAGTCTGTGTTGGGATGGTGGCTGAACGGCATGATATGACCGCTGGCCAGCCTGTGCTGGTTGCTTTGACTTTCGGCCTGACGGTAGTCGTGGCGATGGCGCTCCTGGGCCCGTTTAGCCAGGTGAATGCCGCGATCTTTATCGGTGAAGCCGCCGGGATAAGCGTAGTCTTCGAGCGGGTTGTTTTCGTCATTGTAAGTTGCGCCCTGCATGTCCACGCGCGGACGTTCAAAATGATAGTCGCGGCGCACGGTCTGGCCGGGCCGGGTTTCCAGCCTCTCCAGGAAGTGGTTGACCACGGGCTCACCTTCCACCAGCCCCGAACTTTGCTGATAGCGCACTGGCGCCAGTTCAGGAAACATCGTTTGGTCATCGCCGAAGATTAATTTATGCGCTGAAGAGCTGTGTTCAAAGTGATAGTGCACGGCTTCTTCTTCACACAATCTCTGGATGAAGTGCAGGTCCGACTCGTTGTACTGCACGCAGTATTCGCGTTCTGGATAAGTTGTGCGGAGATGGAATTGATAACTGTCGCCCAGTAATCGGTGATCTTTCAGCACCAGAGCAATGATCTGTGGCACTGTTTTATGCTGAAAAATACGCTGGTTGGTGCGATGCTCAAGTCGGGCCAGGTGCGGGCGCAGGATGATCGAATAATGCGTCAGACGGGTGCCGGAATCGCCTTGGGCGATACGATCGATCAGCCCGTGGACGCCTCGGTCGTTAGGTCCGAATTGCAAAAAAGCCGGTAGTCCCAGCAGGCTTTCGAGGTCCAGTGACAGGCGTTCGCTGACCAGTTCCAATTTGAAGCAGAAGGGCTGGTTGATGGCTTCATGGCCGGAGAAGGCCAGAACCTGAAAGCCATGATCGATGTTATTAGGGCGTTCAGAGCGATCAATGCTCAGGCTGAAGCGTGGCTGATGGGCAGAAGCGAACATCCAAAACTCTCCGCAGTAACGGACAATCGCGCCCGTCGAACTGAGAGAGTCATTACAAGAACAGTGCCATCTGATTTTTTTCCATTCAGATCAATGGGTTAAAAATATTCCAACGAAAAAACAGCAAGAAAACCGAAAAACCTGCGCAGGATAGTGCGCGCTTTCCACGCCAGACTGCGCAGTATCTGACGAGCAAATAATCCGCGCCCTCAAGCCTGAAAATCGCCTGTGACGCAGGTCTTATTGAGCAATCTCTTGCGCATCACCCGACGAACCGCAGCGCTGCCCCTTCACCCAACAAAAACCCCTTATTCAACTCCGTCACCTCCCGAATGTAATCCCACAGCAACGTGATCCGCTTCAACTTGCGCAGGTCCTCCCGGCAGTACATCCAGAACTGACGAGTGATGTTCACTTCATCCTCCAGCACCGGCAACAGCCTCGGGTCTTGCGCGGCGAGGAAGCACGGCAGGATCGCCAGCGCGCGGCCTTGCAGGGCGGCGGTGTATTGGGCGATGACGCTGGTGCTGCGCAGTTGCGCCTGGGCGTTGGGCAGCAGGTTGCTCAGGTACAGCAGCTCCGAGCTGAACGCCAGGTCGTCGACGTAGCTGATGAATACGTGTTCGCTCAGGTCGGCCTTGCGCTGGATCGGCGCGTGGCTGTCCAGGTATTCCTGGGTCGCGTACAGGCGCAGGCTGTAATCGCAGAGTTTGCAACACACGTACGGGCCGTGTTCCGGGCGTTCTAGGGCGATGACGATGTCTGCCTCGCGCTTGGACAGGCTGATGAAATGCGGCAGCGGCAAGATATCCACTGAAATGCTTGGGTAGCTGCCGAGAAAGTGGCTGAGCTGCGGGGTGATGAAGAAACTGCCGAACCCCTCGGTGCAGCCCATGCGGATATGCCCGGACAAAGCCACGCTGGAGCCGGAAACCTGTTCGCAGGCCATGTGTAGCGTGCTTTCGATGGACTCGGCGTAGCCCAGCAAGTGTTGACCTTCGGCGGTCATGATGAAGCCGTTGTTGCGCGACTTTTCAAACAGCAATGTGCCGAGCGAGGTTTCCAGCGAATTGATACGCCGCGACACGGTGGTGTAGTCGACGGCCAGGCGTTTGGCCGCGCTGCTGACTTTGCGGGTGCGTGCCACTTCGAGGAAAAACTTCAGGTCGTCCCAGTTCAACAGGCTTAGGGAAGTGATGTTTTTTTGCATGTTAACCCTGCTTTTATCTGCGTTCTTATTAGAAGTTTGCACATCTATACTCCAAAGCACGCCCCCTGACCAACTCAAAAACAACACTGTCGGGAGACCACGAACATCCATCGGCAACTGCCCCGGATCGCGTGGTTTGCTGAAGGGAGAACCGCTGAAATGAATGCCTCGCTGAATAGCACCGCTACTTCGGTAGCCCGCGTCAAACTGTTGATCGATGGCCAGTGGCTCGACTCGCAAAGCAGCGAATGGCAGGACATCGTCAACCCGGCCACGCAGGAAGTGCTTGCGCAGGTGCCGTTCGCCACAGCCAGTGAAGTCGACGCCGCCGTTGCTGCCGCCCACGCGGCCTATCGCACCTGGCGTGACACGCCCATCGGCACGCGCATGCGCATCATGCTCAAGTTGCAGGCGCTGATCCGCGAGCACTCCAGGCGCATTGCGGCGGTATTGAGCGCCGAGCAGGGCAAGACGCTGGCCGATGCCGAGGGCGATATCTTTCGCGGCCTTGAGGTGGTCGAGCACGCGTGCTCGATTGGCACGCTGCAAATGGGCGAGTTCGCCGAGAACGTCGCCAGCGGCGTCGATACCTACACGCTGCGCCAGCCCATTGGTGTGTGCGCCGGCATCACGCCGTTCAACTTCCCAGCGATGATTCCGCTGTGGATGTTCCCGATGGCGATTGCCTGCGGCAACACCTTTGTCCTCAAACCCTCCGAACAGGACCCGCTATCGACCCTGCTGCTGGTCGAACTGGCGATCGAGGCGGGCATTCCGCCGGGCGTGCTTAACGTGGTGCATGGCGGCAAGGACTTGGTCGACGCGATCTGCACGCACAAAGATATCAAGGCTGTTTCCTTCGTCGGTTCGACCGCTGTCGGTACGCACGTTTACGACCTGGCCGGACGACATGGCAAGCGCGTGCAGGCGATGATGGGTGCGAAGAATCATGCCGTCGTGCTGCCCGACGCCAATCGTCAGCAGACGCTCAACGCGCTGGTGGGCGCAGGCTTCGGCGCGGCAGGGCAACGTTGCATGGCGACCTCGGTGGTGGTGCTGGTCGGCGCGTCGAAGCAGTGGCTGCCGGACCTCAAGGCGTTGGCGCAGAAACTCAAGGTCAATGCCGGTCACGAGCCGGGCACGGACATCGGGCCGGTGATTTCCCGACGGGCAAGGCAGCGCATTCTCGACCTGATAGAAAGCGGCGTGCGTGAAGGCGCGACCCTTGAGCTGGATGGCCGGGAAATCTCGGTGCCGGGCTATGAAGGCGGCAACTTCGTCGGGCCGACGCTGTTCTCGGGTGTCACCACCGACATGCAGATTTACACCCAGGAGATCTTCGGCCCGGTGCTGGTTGTGCTGGAGGTCGACACGCTGGATGAAGCCATTGCGCTGGTCAACGCCAATCCGTTCGGCAACGGCACGGGCTTGTTTACCCAGAGCGGCGCTGCGGCGCGCAAGTTTCAAAGCGAGATCGACGTCGGCCAGGTGGGCATCAACATCCCGATTCCCGTGCCAGTACCGTTTTTCAGCTTCACCGGCTCGCGGGGTTCCAAGCTGGGTGATCTGGGGCCGTATGGCAAACAGGTGGTGCAGTTCTACACTCAGACCAAGACCGTCACCAGCCGCTGGTTCGATGACGACAGCGTGAATGATGGCGTGAACACCACGATCAGTCTGCGTTGATCGTTCTACACACGTCCAACTGACTCTCGTGCCACCGCGTTGGCATGCATTTCTGGACGCTCTGCGTCTGATCTTGAGCGCGCGGCGCGGTGCAGATGTGTGACGCGGAGCGTCATGAAAGGCGTTCCCACGCTGGAGCGTGCGGAACGAGAGGTGTCTGGGCACCACTTGGCGTGAATCAGTTGGGCTTGCTTATAACGGCGAGGACCATACCAAGGAGAACAACAATGAACATCGCATTTATCGGTCTGGGCAACATGGGCGCGCCCATGGCTCGTAACCTCATCAAAGCCGGGCACAACCTGCATGTGTTCGATTTGAACAAGGCGGTCTTGGGCGAATTTGCCGAGCTGGGCGCAACGGTCAGTGATTCACCCAAGCAAGCAGCAGAGGGCAGCGAGCGGGTCATCACCATGTTGCCCGCCGCCGCACATGTGCGCAGCGTGTACCTGAACGACGACGGGGTGCTGAAGGGGATTGCGCCCGGTGTTCCGGCCGTTGATTGCAGCACCATCGACCCGCAAACGGTCCGCGACATCGCCGCCATCGCTGCGCAGCAAGGTGTCGTACTGGGCGACGCGCCGGTATCGGGGGGCACCGCAGGGGCGCAGGCTGGCACGTTAACGTTCATGGTCGGCGGTTCGGTGCAGCACTTTGCCGTGCTCAAACCGCTGCTTGAAATAATGGGCCGCAACATCGTGCATTGCGGCGAAGTGGGCACCGGGCAGATCGCCAAGATTTGCAACAACATGCTGTTGGCGATTTCCATGATCGGCGTTTCCGAATCAATGGCCTTGGGCAACGCGCTGGGCATCGACACCGAGGTGTTGGCCAGCATCATCAATACCTCGACCGGCCGTTGCTGGAGTTCAGAGGCGTACAACCCTTGGCCGGGCATCGTCGAGACTGCGCCGGCATCGCGCGGCTACAGCGGCGGCTTTGGCGCGGAGCTGATGCTCAAGGATCTGGGGCTGGCAACCGAAGCAGCAAGGGCAGCGCATCAGCCGGTGATTCTCGGTGCTGTGGCCCAGCAGCTTTATCAGGCGATGAGCCTGCGCGGTGATGGCAGCAAGGACTTCTCGGCGATCATCGAGGGGTATCGTAAAAAAGCGCTTTGACAGAAAAGAGGCCGGGGCGGTCGTGCGGCCGCGAAATGTTGTCACATCTTGTCCAACCTTCCTGAATGCAGATGCATACGATTCTCTTTTACTTGTGAATCGTAAGGAAGCTCCATGCATTCTCCTCTTCGTTTGCGGCCTGCGGCTGTGATGGTCAAACTCGCGCTGGCCTGTCTGGCAGTGGGCCAGGCTCATGCTGCCGAGCCCGTCATCGAGCCCGCCAACGTGCTGTCGCTTGACGACGTGGTGGTCACCGCTTCCGGTTTCGAGCAGAACCTGGAGGATGCACCGGCTTCGATGACGGTGATTACCGGCGACGAATTGCGCAAGAAATCCTTTCGCGATCTGACCGATGCATTGCGTGACGTCGAGGGCGTGACCGTCAATGGCGGGGCCAACGAAACCGATATTTCCATTCGCGGCATGCCTGCCGATTACACGCTGATTCTGGTCGATGGCAAACGCCAGAGCGCCCGTGAATCGCGGGTCAACGGCAACAGCGGTTATGAGCAGAGCTTCATTCCGCCCGCCGAGGCCATCGAGCGTATCGAGGTGGTTCGCGGGCCGATGTCATCGCTGTACGGCTCGGATGCAATTGGCGGGGTGATCAACATCATCACGCGCAAGGTCACGTCGGAGTGGGGCGGTTCGATCACCTACGATTACTCGGCGCGCCAGCACAGCGATCAGGGCAATGCGCGGCAGACCCAGTTCTTTCTCGGCGGCCCGATCAAGGAGGACCTGTTGGGGTTGCAGGTCTGGGGGCGTTATCTGGATCGTCAGGCTGACGACGACGTCGAAACCACCAACGGTTTCAGCAAAGCCGAACATCGCGATCTGACGGCCCGGCTGTCGTTCACGCCGACCATCGACCACGACATCCTTCTGGAAGCCGGGGCCACGCGTCTCAAGAACGGCGATGGCGTGAGTGCCAACTGGGCCACTCGTGAGCAGGAAAACAACCGCGATCACTGGTCGATTTCGCATCAGGGGCGCTGGGGCTGGGCGACCTCGGACGTGTCGCTGGCGTATGAAAAATCCAGTCGCGAAGGCGAGGCCAGCGCGACCCAGACTGACGTATTGGGGCGCAAGCCTGAAGTTGAAAACCGGGTGCTCGACGCCAAGCTGGTGATGCCCACTGAGCGCAATATCACCACCACCGGCCTGCAGTGGAACGACACCACCGTGACCGACTGGAATCAGGGCCTAGGCGACCGCAAGGACTACGAGTTCTCGGTGGTGCAGAAGGCGCTGTTCGCGGAAAACGAATGGTCAGTGACCGACACCTTCGCGCTGACCACCGGCCTGCGCATGGACCACCACGAACAGTACGGCGTGCATTTCAGCCCACGGGTGTATGGCGTGTGGCGCGCTACCGATGACTGGACCATCAAAGGCGGTGTGGCGCGAGGCTTCAAGGCGCCTGAAGTGCGCGCCGTGGTGCCGGGTTATTCGTACCTGCGTCGCAACCGGTTCGTGATGTTCGGCAACCCGGACCTCAAGCCGGAAACCAGCACCAACTACGAGTTGTCGGCGCTGTGGTCGAACCGCAACGACCTGTCGGCGGGCATGACGGTGTTCTACAACGACTTCCAGGACAAGCTTTCGACCGTGACCACCACCGAGGTGTGGAATGGTTTTATCGTCATGGACCGGGTCAATGTCGACAAGGCGGTCATCAAGGGCGTCGAGCTCAATGGTCGTTGGGACATCACGCCTGCGGTCGCGATCAAGGGCAATTACACCTACACCGATTCTGAACAGAAAAGCGGCGCCAACGCCGGTGCCCCGCTGGCGCTCACGCCGGAGCAGAAGGCCAATCTGCGCGCCGAGTGGACGCTCAACGACCGCACTCAGTTATGGGCGTCAACCAATTACTACGGCAAGGAATACGGCAACACGCTCACCGACGAAGCCGCGCCGGGCTACACCACAGCGGACCTGGGCGGCTCTTATGAACTGAGCAAAAACATCTCGCTCAACGCCGCGCTGTACAACGTGGCAGACAAGCGACTGGATGACGAAACCTACGGCACCGTCAATTACGGCCGGACGCTGTGGGCGAGCACCACTGTACGGTTTTGAGGTGGGATTTATCGTTCCTCACGCATCAGTCTTGTGGGAGCGTCCGGATCGCCGCCCCGGTCACTCCCACGAAAACGGTGCTTTGACCCGCAGCTGCGATGTGAATACATATCTCAGTGGGAGTGACCGGGGATCTATATTCCGCCCGCAGGCAACCGCACCACTGCACACAACCCCGCGAGCGGGCGGTTTTCCAGGGTGAGTTCGCCGCCGTGGGCCTGTACGCAGGCGCGGGCGATGGCCAGCCCAAGGCCGAGCCCGCCGCCTTGAGCGTGGTCGATACCGGTCTGGCTCAGTTGCACGAAGGGCTCGAACACGTGAGTCAGCCATGCCGCTTCGATGCCCGGACCATGATCGAGGATCTCCAGGCGGATATCCTCGTCAGGCGCTTTGTATAAACTCACCGTGGCATCCCCGGCGTGCTTCAGTGCGTTGTCGATCAGATTGGTCAGTGCGCGTTTCAGCGCCAGTGGCCGGCAGCGGCACCTGATCTGGCTTGCACCATCCCAGCCAATCGGCGTTCCCATCGTCGCGTAACGCCTGGCCAGATCATCGATCAGAGCGGTGAGCGATATCTCTACCGTGGCTTCCTGCACCGCATCACCGCGCACGAAATTCAGGGTCTCGCGCACCATCGCCCGCAGCTCATCGAGGCTTTCGAGCATGTCATCGCGTGTTGGCCCGTCTTCAAGCAACTCCATGTGCAGGCGCAGTTCGGTGATCGGCGTGTTCAGGTCATGACTGATGGCGGCCAGCATGCGCGTGCGACCTTCCACATGACGGGCAATGCGCGCCTGCATGATGTTGAATGCCGTGGTCAGCTCACGCGCCTCCTGCGGGCCGGACAGCGGCAGCGGCGGTATCCATTCACCGCGGCTGACGCGCTCGGTGGCCTTGGCCAGGGTCTTGACCGGTTGCACGATACGGCGCATGAAAAACACCACGATCAGCAACACGGGAATGGTCGTCACCGGCAGCGTGTAGGCCAGCATGCGACCCCATTCATAGCCACCCGCCGGGTGCTGAATGCCGTTCAGGTACGAGCCGTTCAGCAGGTTGATACTGGTGCGCAGGCGCAAAGGCGCCCAGCCTGCCGCCACGAACACGTGCTCGCGCGCCGGGCCACCGCTGATGCGTTCCAGCTGCATGCCAATGGTGGTTTCGGCGGGCAGCTTCAGCCGGTGGCTCAAGTCCGCGACCAGTCGATATTCTTCGGCACGCATGTCCAGCGTGGTGGCGATGGGCCGGGCGGACACCCACAGCTCCGAATCCGGCGTCTGCATGGCGGCCAGCAGGCGCGATGCGTCTGCGGCCGACAGGCCCTGCGTGGCATGGTAAGCGGTGATCAACCGTTCGATGGCAAGGGTGCGCGACAACGGATGAATCAGCGCGCCGGTACGTTGCAGATAAAGCATCGCGATGGCATTCGAGGCCAGTAGGGCAATCAGCAGCAACAGCGCCAGTTGTTGCGTCATGCGTCTGGGCCACAGCCGGTTCAACAGGGTCATGCGTCGAGCGTGGCGACAGTGGCCGCCAGCAGGTAGCCGTCGCCCCAGATGGTGCGCAACAGCTCGGGCTCGACCGGGTTGTCACCGAGCTTGCGGCGCAGGCGGCTGATCTGCCGGTCGATAGCGCGGTCGTAGACTTCGCTGCCCGGTCGCGCGGTCAGATCGATCAGGCGCTGGCGACTGAGAATAGTGTTGGGATGGCTGAGCAATACGCCCAGCAGACGACTTTCCACCGTGCTCAGCCTGACTGCCGAGCCGTCTTTGCGCAGCAGCGTTGCGGTGCTGCTGATGAAACGCAGGCCGGCGAACGCATAGTGCTGCGTCAGTGCAGGCGCAGCGTCGACCGGTTTCGCCTCAATGATCGCCGGGACCGGCCCGCGCCTGCGCAACACGCTGTTGAGGCGGGCCACCAGCTCGCGCGGCTCGAATGGCTTGGTGATGTAATCGTCGGCGCCAATGTCCAGGCCGCGTACCCGGTCGGCGCAGGTGTCGCGCGCGGTGAGCAGAATCACCGGGATGTTCTCGCGTCGATGCAAGCGGCTGCACAGCTCAAATCCGTCGCCGTCCGGCAGCATCACATCCAGCACCACGGCATCGAACGGCAGTTGCTTGAGCAGTTGCCACATGCCCGCCGCATCCTCGGCCGTGCGCACGTCGAACAGGTGGCGACGCAGATAGACCGCCAGCGGATCGCGGATTTTGCGGTGATCGTCCACGACCAGAATGCGCGGGGCAGGGCGAGGCTGAGGGGTGGGGCGCATCATGTAGTTCCTGCAGTACGGCTGGGGATGATTCTCATTGAGTGTCGCGATATTATCCCATTTGTGACTGGGGAGTTGCCTTGCGGGGCGACAAGCCGGTGCTTGGCTCAGCGGATAAGTGACGTGCATCGATATTTTTTACGCTAGGGAGACGCTGATTTATTCTAAAACCCAGCTGTTGCCCCCAGATAAATCAAGGCCTCCAGAGCGTTGCAGGGACGAAAAATCGAATAAATCAGCGCCTCCCTAGGTAAACGCGCCAGAAACAGCTACTTTGGAGCGGGTCAGATTCGCGCAGGGATGCCCGGTACGCTTCGACGAGAAGCGCAGCATCCCTCGACCAGAGGCTGGCGCCGCACTCATCAAACGTTCCGACTCAGCAGAAGAAGAGATCGATCATGAAGCTCGAACCCCTCGCCAGGTCGCTGATCGCGACGGCACTGATTGTTGCGTACTCCCCCACATTCGCCGCATCACAGGCCCCGGTCGCCGCTGAAAACGGTATGGTCGTGACTGCCCAGCATCTGGCTACCCACGTGGGTGTCGATGTGCTGAAGAAGGGTGGCAACGTGATCGATGCCGCCGTGGCGGTCGGTTACGCGCTGGCAGTGGTCTATCCCGCAGCCGGCAACCTGGGTGGCGGCGGCTTCATGACCATTCAACTGGCCGACGGGCGCAAGACCTTTCTGGACTTCCGGGAAAAGGCTCCTCTAGCCGCTACCGCCAATATGTATCTGGACAAGGACGGCAACGTCATTCCGGACCTGAGCACCAAAGGCCATCTGGCCGTCGGCGTGCCGGGCACTGTGTCCGGCATGGAAATGGCGCTGAGCAAATACGGCACACGCAAGCGCGAAGAAGTCATCGCACCTGCTATCAAGCTGGCTGAAGACGGTTTCGTGCTGGGGCAGGGCGACATCGACATGCTGTCCAGCGCCACCGAGGTGTTCAAGGCCGACATGGCTGATTCCGGGTCGATCTTCCTCGACAAGGGCGAGCCGATGCAGGTCGGTCAGAAGCTGGTGCAGAAAGACCTCGCCAAGACACTCAGGGAAGTGTCCGAGAAGGGCAGTGACGGTTTCTACAAAGGCTGGGTCGCCAAGGCGCTGGTCGATTCGAGCCAGGCGGGCAAGGGCATCATCACCCAGGCTGACCTCGACCATTACAAGACCCGCGAGTTGGCACCGGTCGAATGTGATTATCGCGGTTATCACGTCGTATCCGCGCCGCCGCCGAGCTCCGGCGGTGTGGTCATCTGCCAGATTCTGAACATTCTTGAAGGCTACCCGATGAAAGAGCTGGGCTTCCGTTCGGCGCAGGGTATGCACTATCAGATCGAAGCCATGCGCCATGCCTACGTGGACCGCAACAGCTATCTGGGCGACCCGGATTTCGTCAAGAACCCGGTCGCGCATTTGCTGGACGTGAAGTACGCGGCCAAGCTGCGTGAGGCCATCGAGCCACAGAAAGCCGGTGACTCGAACAAGATTAAACCGGGCGTCGCGCCTCATGAGGGCAGCAACACCACCCATTACTCGATTGTCGACAAATGGGGCAACGCGGTCTCGGTGACCTACACCCTGAACAACTGGTTCGGCGCGGGTGTCATGGCCAGCAAGACCGGCGTGATTCTCAACGATGAAATGGATGACTTCACCGTCAAGGTAGGCGTGCCCAACATGTACGGGCTGGTGCAGGGCGAAGCCAACGCCATCGCGCCGGGCAAGACGCCGTTGTCGTCGATGAGCCCGACCATCGTCACCAAAGACGGCAAAGCCGTCATGGTCGTCGGTACGCCGGGCGGCAGTCGCATCATCACGGCAACCCTGCTGACCATGCTCAATGTCATCGACTACGGCATGAACATTCAGGAAGCGGTGGACGCGCCGCGCTTCCACCAGCAATGGCAACCTGAGACAACCAACATCGACACGTTCGCAGTCAGCCCCGACACGCTGAAGATTCTCGAGAGCTGGGGCCACAAGTTTGCTGGTCCGCAACCGCTCAACCACGTGGCGGCGATTCTGGTCGGTGCGCCTTCGCTGGGCGGCAAGCCGGTCGGTAACAACCGTTTCTACGGCGCCAACGACCCGCGCCGCAACACCGGGTTGTCGCTGGGTTACTGAGTCAACGCCACGGCATTGAGCTTCAGGGCCGTGGTCTGCTGCCCTGCTGCCGGATCAGTTGCGCACCCAGCGCTGGCGGCTCCAGCCACTCAATGCATCGACGGCGAACACCAGTATCAGCATCGCCAGAATCACCGTGCTGGCCTGCGCTTCCTGAAACAGGCTGAGGCTGACGTAAAGCATCTGGCCCAGCCCGCCAGCGCCGACAAAGCCCAGCACGCTGGCCATGCGAATGTTGTTTTCCCAGCGGTACAGCGTATAGGCCAGTAACTGCGGCCAGAGGTTGGGCAGCGTGCCGTAGCCGAAGGCTTGCCAGGCGCTGCCACCGTGCAGGCGAATCGCCGCGGCGGGCTCAGGCGAGGTGTTTTCCAGCGCTTCGGCAAACAGGCGGCCGAGGACGCCAGTGGTGTGCAACGCCAGCGCCAGCGTGCCCGCGTTGGGGCCAAGCCCGGCGGCCAGCACCATCAGCACGGCCCAGACCAGTTCTGGAATAGCGCGCAACGCTGAGCAGCAAGCGGCTCAGGCTGCGCAGCGGCCAGCCCAGACGCCCGGCAGCGGGCAGGGCAAGCAGCAGACCGGCGACGGCTGCCAGCAACGTACCCAGAGCCGACATGGCCAGGGTTTCCAGAGCGCCCTTGGCGATGGCTTGCAAGTGATCGCTGCTCAGGTCGGGGCTCATGAAGCGCACTGCATAACGGCCCATCTGCGTCAGGTTGTCGTGACTGCCCAGCGTGAAAAGGTCCAGGCCGAGGTACACAAATGATCCGATCACCCCTGCGACAATCGCCAGCAACAGTAACAAATTGTCTGTGCGCCTCATGTGAACCGCCTGCGCAACAAGCGACTGAGCTGATCGGCAATCAGCACCAGCAGCAGGAAGGTCAGCAGCATGCTCGCCACTTCATCGCCTGCGAACATGCGCATCGACAGGTCGATCTGTTGGCCCAGGCCGCCCGCGCCGACAAAACCCATCACCACCGAGGCACGCACTGCGCACTCCCAGCGATACACCGTGTACGACGTCAACTCGGCCGCTGCATTGGGCAGAGTGCCGTAAGCCAGCGCGGCCAGCCGCCCGCTGCCGGACTGGAGCAAGGCGTGAGCCGGGCGCTGGTCCACTGATTCATATATTTCGGCGTAGACCTTGCCGAGCATGCCCGCGTAAGTAATCGCGATGGCCAGTACGCCTGCCGTGGGGCCGAGACCGACCGCGCGCACGAACAGCAACGCCCAGACGATTTCCGGCACGCTGCGCAGAAAGATCAACAGCCCACGCACCGGCCAGCGCAGGCATTGGCCGAGCCAACCCGGGCGCCCGCCCCGCGAAGCCGCCGACAACGACAGTGCCTTGCTGGCGAGCAGGCTTGCCGGTACCGCCAGCAGCAGGGCAAGGGCGATACCGGCAGTGGCGATGGCGAGGGTTTGCAGCGTGGCGTCCAGCAGCAGGCCGAGGAATTCTGCGGAGTGCGCCACAGGCCAGAACCCGGCGAGGAAGTTGCCCATCGTCCGGGCGTTGTCGGCTTGCAGCAGCACAAACGGATTCAGCTCAGCCAGACGAACGCCCGGCCAGAGCAGTGCAACGGCCAGCAGCGCCAGCAACAGGCGTGGCACTGCCGCCGGGTCACGCCGGTCCCGATTCAGCATCGTGGCGTCCAGGCGGTTTCTGCAACCTCGGAAACCTGCTGCGGGCTCAGTTGGTCATTGGCGTACAGCGTGTCGAGGTGTTGTCGTTTGACCTCGCTGGCCGGGAGGTCGAAATGGATGCGCCCGTCGCGCACGCCGACGATGCGCGGAAAGTGCGCCAGCGCCAGTTCGACTGCGTGCAGGCTGGCGACCAGCGTGACGGTGTGTTCGATGGCGTGCTGACACAATAACGCCAGGGTGTGATCGGCCAGACGTGGGTCCATAGCCGAAACCGGTTCGTCGGCCAGTAACAATTCGGGGGCCTGATACAAGGCGCGGGCGATGCCGACGCGTTGCAACTGGCCGCCGGACAACTGCTGGCAGCGTTCGAACAGTTTATCGGCCAGATCGAGACGCGCCAGCACCGCGCGTGCGCCGGGCACATCCAGTGGGTGCAGCAGGTTCAGCAGGCTTCTGCCCAGCCCCCATTGCCCCAGCTTGCCCGCTGACACCGCTGTGACCACACGCTGGCGCGCAGGCAACGGCGGTGCCTGATGAATCAGGGCAATGCGGCTGCGCAAACGCTGGCGTTGCCGGCTGGACAGCTGCCACGGATCGACGCCCAGCACGTCCAGTTGTCCGGCGCTGGGTGGCAGAGTGCTGGCCAGCAGGTTGAGCAAAGTGGTCTTGCCCGCACCGGACGGGCCAATGATTGCCACCCGCTCGCCGCGCTCAATGCTCAGGTCCAGCCCGCGCAACGCCAGCGTGCCATTGCTGTGGCGCAGGTCGATGGCGGACAGGCGCAAGGTCATTTCAGCAGGTCGGCAGCGCGCGCGGCTTCTTCGATACCCTTGTAGTTCTCGGGTTTGGTTTCGATGAAGCGGCTGGCGGCCTGCAAATCGAGAATCGCCTTCTGCTCAGGGTTGGCCGGGTCGAGGCCAAGGAATGCCTGCTTGATCTTCGCCGCCAGTGCCGGGTCAAGGCTGCCGCGCACCGTCCAGTTGTAGTCGAAATAGGTCGGCGTGGTTGCGAAGACATGAACCTTGCTGGTATCGACTTTGCCGCTGGCGACCAGTTTGTCCCACACGCTGGCATTGAGCACGCCGGCATCGACCTTGCCGGCCTGAACCCAGGCAGCAGTCGCGTCATGTGCGCCGGAATAGGCAACGCGGCTGAAGAACGTCTCCGGCTTGATGTTTTCCTTGAGCATGAAATAGCGCGGCATCAGGCTGCCGGAAGTCGACGACACCGAGCCGAAGGCAAACGTCTTGCCCTTGAGGTCGGCAAGCGTCTTCACGTCCGGATCGGAGGTGATGAATTTGCTGGTGAATTTGGCGTCCTGCTCGCGCTGTACCAGCGGCACAGCGTTACCGGTCTTGAGGTTAACCTGTACGAAGGTGAAGCCACCCAGCCAGGCCATGTCGAGGCGATCGGTGGCCAGCGCTTCGACGACTGCCGGGTAATCCGCTACCGGGACGAATTCGACTTTCATGCCCAGGCGTTGCTCCAGATAAGCCCCCAGCGGCTTGAACTTGCGCAGCAGTTCGGTGGGCGCTTCGTCGGGGATGGCCGACACGCGCAGGGTATCGGCCGCATGGCTGGTCAGCGCGGAGAAGGACAGGGCAAGGCCGGCGGCGAGCGCCAGGGTACGCTTGAGCATGGAAGTTCTCCGGTTCAATAGCGGAAAAAAGGGGTGAAGGCCACGTGAGTGAACAGGCAGCGCTTTGCAGAATTTGGTAGCAGTGCGCGGGGATTATAAGAGGCATGGCGAGAAAGGCCAGTTCAGCGACGGGCTGTCGGCCGTGACAACCGGCAAGCGACGCGGTTTGCGCTGATACGCGAACAGCCCCTAGACTCCGCAGCCTGTTTCCCGCTTACCGAGAGTGTCGCGATGAATGAGCCAATCCGCCTGACCCAGTACAGTCACGGAGCGGGGTGTGGCTGCAAGATTTCCCCCAAAGTGCTGGATGTGATCCTCGCCGGCAGCGGCGCGCAGAACCTTGACCCGAAGCTCTGGGTCGGCAATACCTCGCGTGACGACGCCGCGGTTTACGCGCTGGACGACGAGCGCGGCGTGGTCTCGACCACCGACTTCTTCATGCCCATCGTCGATGACCCTTTCGACTTCGGCCGCATCGCTGCGACCAACGCGATCAGCGACATTTATGCGATGGGCGGCGACCCGCTGATGGCCATTGCGATTCTCGGCTGGCCGGTCAATCTGCTGCCGCCCGAAGTGGCCCGCGAAGTGATCCGCGGCGGTCGCGCGGTGTGCGATGCAGCGGGCATCCCGTTGGCGGGCGGGCATTCCATTGATGCGCCGGAGCCGATCTTCGGCCTGGCCGTCACCGGCGTAGTGCAGAAAAAGCACATGAAACGCAATGACACGGCCCAGGCCGGCTGCACGCTGTACCTGACCAAACCGTTGGGCATCGGCATTCTGACCACCGCCGAAAAGAAGTCAAAGTTGCGCGACGAGGACGTCGGCCTGGCGCGAGACTGGATGTGTACCCTGAACAAGCCGGGCAGTCGCTTCGGCAAGCTGGCCGGTGTGCTGGCCATGACCGATGTTACCGGCTTCGGCCTGCTCGGGCATCTGGTTGAAATGGCTGATGGCGCCGGGCGGACCGCTCGTCTTGATTACGCCGCCGTGCCGCGCCTGCCGGGTGTCGATCACTACATGGCCGAGGGCTGCGTGCCGGGCGGCACACTGCGCAATTACGAAAGCTATGGCGACAAGATCGCAACGCTGAACGATGCCCAGCGCGACCTGTTGTGCGATCCGCAGACCAGCGGCGGCTTGCTGGTCGCGGTCAGCCCGGAAGGTGAGGCGGAGTTTCTGGCGGTGGCGGCCGAACTGGGCCTGCTGCTCAACCCGATCGGTACCTTGCTCGAGCGACAGACACACGCCGTCGAGGTGTTCTGATGGTCGACAACAGTAGCGACTACCGCGCACTCTTTCTCAATGACGTGCCGATGATGGACGCTCGCGCCCCGGTGGAGTTTTCCAAGGGCGCGTTTCCGGGTGTGATCAACCTGCCGCTGATGAACGACATCGAGCGGCAGAAGGTCGGCACCTGCTACAAACAGCACGGCCAGGAGGCGGCCATTCAGCTCGGGCATCAACTGGTCTGCGGACAGGTCAAGGATGAGCGGGTCGAGGCCTGGGTCGAGTTCGCCCGGGCCAACCCGAATGGCTACCTGTACTGCTTTCGCGGTGGCCTTCGTTCACAGACCGTGCAGCGCTGGCTGAAGGACGCAGGCGTCGATTACCCGCGCATCCTGGGTGGTTACAAGGCAATGCGCACGTTTTTGCTCGATTCCCTGCACGAAGCCGTGACCGAGTGTGATCTGGTCGTGCTCGGCGGCATGACCGGCACTGGCAAGACCGAGGTGCTGACGCAACTTCCCAACAGTCTGGACCTGGAGGGCATTGCCAACCATCGCGGCTCCAGCTTCGGCAAGCGCGCCACCGGGCAGCCAGCACAGATCGATTTCGAGAATCGCCTGGCCATCGACCTGCTTAAAAAACGAGCAGCCGGCATTGAACAATTCGTGGTCGAAGACGAAAGCCGTCTGGTCGGCAGTTGCAATGTGCCGCTGGAATTGCACCAGGCCATGCAACGCTGTCCGATGGTTTGGCTGGAAGACAGTTTCGAGCACCGCGTCGAGCGCATCCTGGCGGATTACGTGGTCAACCTCTGTGCAGAGTTCATCAGCGTCAAGGGCGAAGAGCTCGGCTTCGGTCTGTTCGCCGATCGCCTGCTGCAAAGCCTGAACAACATTCATAAGCGTCTGGGCGGCGAGCGTCATCAGCGCTTGCTGACACTCATGCAGGCGGCGCTGGAAGAACAACAGCGCAGTGGTGCAGTTGAGCTGCATCGGAGCTGGATCGAAGGCCTGCTCGGCGAATACTACGACCCGATGTACATCTACCAACGCGAACAGAAGGCGACCCGCATCGAGTTCGCGGGTAATCAGATGGACGTGTCGGGTTATCTGAACGAGCGTGCATCGCGGGTTTAGCCTGCGAGACGTTTTGCCTGCGGACAGGGATGCCATGAGCACAGTCTTCGATTTCTACCAACACCTTGGGTGGGGCCTTTCAGCGCTGGTGATCGGCATCTTTCTGCTGGCGGGCACGGTCAAGGGCGTCATCGGCCTTGGCCTGCCAACCGTCGCAATGGGCTTGCTGGGTCTGGCCATGTTGCCGGCGCAGGCTGCGGCGCTGCTGATTATTCCCTCCACCCTGACCAACGTCTGACAACTGGCGTCCGGCGGGAATTTGCGACCGCTGCTGAAACGCCTGTGGCCGATGCTGAGCATGATTTTTGTCGGTACGCTGGCCGGGTCGGCCTGGCTGGGGATGAGCGGCAGCCATTCGATGACGCGGGTGCTGGGCGCGGCACTGCTGCTGTATGCGCTGAGCGGACTGTTCCTGCCGACCTTCAAGGTCAGGGCCACTGCCGAGCGCTGGCTGGGGCCGCTCTGTGGTTTTGTCACCGGAGTCATCGCTTCGGCTTCCGGGGTCTTCGTGATTCCTGCGGTGCCCTATCTGCAAGCGCTCGGGCTTGAGCGTAATCAGCTGATACAGGCGCTGGGATTGTCGTTCACCGTGTCGACCCTTGCGTTGGCAATCGCGTTGTCCTGGAGCGGCGCTTTGGGTGGCGCAGAGCTGGGCGCTTCCTTGCTGGCCCTGGCACCGGCGCTGCTGGGAATGCTGTTCGGCCAATGGCTGCGGCAGCGGATCAGTGCCGTGTTGTTCAAGCGCATGTTCTTCATCGGCATGGGACTGCTGGGTCTGCATCTGCTGATCGCGGGCTGATTGCGTTGGAAATACTCACTCTAAGCTGACTTTCCCCTGCGCACCGAGGCACTGAGATCAGTAATTCGAGTCAGATTCGTGACTCGGCAGCAAGAGTATTTTGCCTGTTATCGGCTTACTCGCTGACGCATCCCTCTTTACTCCGGTTTCATCCATTAACGATCTTCGCCAGAGCTGCAGATGGGCCGATGTCATCCTCTGACAGATGCCCGGCTGGTGGATGGGTGCTGAGGGTTAAGTGCTTTCTGGATTGACTCACCTCAGGGTTGCAGGCCAGGCGTCTTCGCTTGTTCATTTCAGGCGGTACATCTTCAGCGGATGTACGCTCTCCTTGTGGGAGCGAACTTGTTCGCGAAAGCTTTATTTCGGGCGGTACATTTTTAGCGGATGTACCGGCTCTTTCGCGAGCAAGCGACGCGTCGTCCGGTCCGCTGCGACATGCCCTTTCCCGCATAGGGCATGCTTTCCAGCCTGTAGGCGCCTAGACCTGTGGACGACAGAAGACGCGGAGGGGGGCCGCACAATCGTCAGTGATGCTCGCGGGTAGCGCGGAATTTCACGTCGGGCCAGCGTTCTTCCATCAGGGCCAGGTTCACGCGGGTAGGGGCGAGGTAGGTCAGGTGACCGCCGCCGTCCACTGCGAGGTTTTCCACCGCCTTGTTTTCAAACTCTTCGAGCTTCTTTTTGTCGGCGCATTCGATCCAGCGGGCAGACCACACGGTGATCGGCTCGTAGGCGCATTCGACTTTGTATTCTTCCTTCAGACGGCTGGCGACCACATCGAACTGCAGCACACCGACAGCGCCGAGAATGATGTCGTTGCTGCGCTGCGGGAAGAACACTTGCGTGGCGCCTTCTTCGGCCAGCTGTTGCAGACCCTGGCGCAGTTGTTTGGACTTGAGCGGATCCTTCAGGCGCACGCGGCGGAACAGTTCCGGGGCGAAGTGCGGGATACCGGTAAAGCCCAGCGCTTCGCCTTCGGTGAAGGTGTCGCCGATCTGGATGGTGCCGTGGTTGTGCAGGCCGATGATGTCGCCTGCGTAGGCTTCTTCCAGTTGCTCACGCTCGGAGGAGAAGAACGTCAGCGCGTCGCCGATCCGCACGTCTTTGCCCAGCCGCACATGGCGCATTTTCATGCCTTTTTCGTAGCGGCCCGAGCAGATGCGCATGAAGGCGATCCGGTCGCGGTGCTTGGGGTCCATGTTCGCCTGGATCTTGAACACGAAACCGGCGAATTTCTCTTCGACCGGTTCGACGGTGCGTTCGTTGGCGACCCGTGCGAGCGGTTTGGGTGCCCAGTTCACTACCGCATCGAGTACGTGGTCGACGCCGAAGTTACCCAGCGCCGTACCGAAAAACACCGGCGTCAGTTGACCGTCGATGAACTCCTGCTGATTGAATTCATGGCAGGCGCCCTGCACCAATTCCAGCTGCTCGACAAAGCGGTCGTACTCGTCACCGAGGTGGGCACGGGCTTCGTCGGAATCGAGCTTTTCGATGATCCGGGTTTCGGTGCGTTCGTGACCGTGACCTGCGGTGTAGACAATGATGTAGTCGTCAGCCAGGTGATAGACACCCTTGAAATCCCGGTAGCAGCCAATCGGCCAGGTGATCGGCGCAGCCTTGATCTTGAGCACCGCTTCGATCTCGTCGAGCAGTTCGATCGGGTCACGAATGTCGCGGTCGAGCTTGTTGATGAAGCTGACGATCGGCGTGTCGCGCAGACGGCAGACGTCCATCAGGGCGATGGTGCGTGGCTCGACGCCTTTACCGCCGTCGAGGACCATCAAGGCCGAATCGACCGCTGTCAGGGTGCGATAGGTGTCTTCGGAGAAGTCTTCGTGACCCGGCGTGTCGAGCAGGTTGATCATGTGATCGCGATACGGGAACTGCATCACCGACGTGGTGATGGAAATACCACGCTGTTTCTCCATTTCCATCCAGTCGGAGGTGGCGTGACGGTCGGATTTACGCGACTTGACCGTACCGGCGATGGAAATGGCCTTGCCCATCAGCAGGAGTTTTTCCGTGATGGTGGTTTTACCCGCATCCGGGTGGGAAATAATGGCGAAAGTGCGGCGTTTCGCGACTTCGGCGGCCTGTTGGGTCATGGGAAATCGCCTGGGATGGGATTGAAAAAAGGGCGCAGATTATAGCTCAAGTCTCGGCAATATCCGAACCGTTCAGACAATAAACGATGGCCAGATAGTATCTCGTGTGGGAACCTTTCAGGTCGTGGAGACGTCCACTCCCCCGTCAAAGCCGCTACCAAGGCCAACTTCTGGGGTTGAATCATCAGCATGTTGGCTTGACGAAGCTGCGCTTATGGCTTGTGTTTTCGCCGAGGTTAAACCCTTACCGGCGACCCACCCGCTGCTCTTCGCGAACGTTATTGCGGCGCCTTTTCCGGGCGTTCAAGTCAACGCGTTCGCCGACTGAAATAAGGAGTCCGCCTGTGGCTAATCGCTATGGCAAGGGGCTATTGGGAGGTGCGGTTGTGATCGCACTCCTGGCCCTGCTGATCCACTGGATCGGCATCAGTACTATCAAGCAATACCAGGATGACCTGCTGTTCTATCTTCAGGCTCACCTGATTCTGGTTCTGGTTTCAATGTTGGCGGCCCTGGTGGTCGGTATCCCCGCAGGCATCGCCCTCAGCCGACCAAGCATGGTGGGTCGCGCCGAACGCTTCATGCAGATATTCAACATTGGTAACACCGTTCCGCCTCTCGCCGTTCTGGCCATTGCCCTCGGGATTCTCGGGATCGGCAGCGGTCCGGCCATCTTCGCGCTGTTTCTCGCCTCGCTGTTGCCCATTGTGCGTAACACCTATGAGGGCCTGAAAAACGTTCAGGGCTCACTCAAGGAAGCCGCTGTCGGTATCGGCATGACCCCGCGTCAGGTGCTGTGGCGTGTCGAATTGCCCAACGCCGTGCCCATTATCATCGGTGGTGTGCGCGTTGCGCTGGCGATCAACGTCGGTACTGCTCCGCTTGCCTTTCTCATCGGTGCGAACAGCCTCGGCAGCCTGATTTTCCCGGGCATCGCCTTGAACAACCAGCCGCAACTGGTGCTGGGTGCAGCGTGTACCGCGCTGCTGGCGCTGCTGCTTGACGGGCTGGTGACACTGGCCAGTCGTCTCTGGCTGGAACGCGGGCTGGCTCGCTGAGCGAAGGAATTATCATGAAAAGAATATGCTTGTTTTTAGGCTTTGCCTTGCTGTTTCCGGCATTTGCCCAAGCCGCGGAAAAGCCGCTGTTACGCATCGGCGCACGCGTCTTCACCGAGCAGACCATGCTCGCTGAGCTGACTGCGCAATACCTGCGTACCAAGAACTACGATGTGCAAATCACCGGCGGTCTGGGCAGCAACCTGGCGCGCAGCGCGCAGGAAAGCGGCCAGCTCGATCTGCTGTGGGAATACACCGGCGTTTCATTGGTGGCCTACAACCACATCGATGAAAAGCTCGACAGCGCACAGACCTACGCGCGGGTAAAGGAAGTCGACGCAAAGAAGGGCCTGGTCTGGCTTTCCCCGTCGAAGTTCAACAACACCTACGCGCTGGCACTGCCGCAGAAGATTGCTGACAAGTACCCGCAGGTCAACACCATGACCGACCTGACCAAAGTACTGAAAGATGAAGCGAAAGAGGGTCATGTCGTAGCGCTGGACACCGAATTCGCCAATCGTTCCGACGGCCTGATCGGCATGGTCAAGCACTACGACATGAATCTCGGTCGGGAGAACACTCGGCAGATGGACGCCGGGCTGGTCTACACCGCGCTGCGTAATGGCCAGGTTTTCGCCGGTCTGGTGTACACCACTGACGGTCGTTTGAACGCGTTCAAGCTCAAGGTGCTGGAAGACGACAAACACTACTTCCCGGACTACACCGCTGCGCCGGTGATCCGTCAGGAGTATCTGGATAAACATCCGGACATCGCCACGCTGCTCAAGCCGCTGGCTGACCTGCTGGACAACCAGACCATGATCGACCTCAACGCTCGCGTCGATGTCGGCCATGAAAGCCCATCCACGGTTGCCGCAGATTTCCTGCGCCAGCATCCCTTGAACTAAGGAAGGAGACGATATGAGTTTCTTGAGCGCCTTCTCCCATCTGGACTGGGCCCAGGTCCTGCAACTGACCTGGCAGCACATCACCCTGGTCGGCATTGCTGTGACCCTGGCCATTCTCGTCGGCGTGCCGCTGGGCGTACTGATGACCCGCTTTCCGGCACTGGCCGGCCCGCTGCAAGCCAGCGCCACCGTGCTGCTGACCGTGCCGTCGATTGCCTTGTTCGGCCTGTTGCTGCCGTTCTACTCCAAGTTCGGTCAGGGCCTTGGCCCGATGCCGGCGATCACCGCAGTGTTTCTCTATTCGCTGCTGCCGATCATGCGTAATACCTATCTGGCCCTGACCGGCGTCGAGCCGGGTATTCGCGAAGCCGCCAAAGGCATCGGCATGACCTTCGGTCAGCGCCTGCGCATGGTTGAACTGCCTATCGCGGTGCCCGTGATCCTCGCCGGTGTGCGCACCGCCGTGGTGATGAACATCGGTGTCATGACCATCGCCGCGACCATCGGTGCCGGTGGTCTGGGTGTACTTATTCTTGCTTCCATCAGCCGCAGCGATATGTCGATGCTGATCGTCGGCGCGGTACTGGTCAGCATTCTGGCCATCATCGCCGACCTGCTTCTGCAATGGCTGCAACGCACGCTGACTCCAAAAGGATTACTGAAATGATCGAACTCCAGAACCTCTCCAAGACTTTCCAGAGCAACGGCAAAGAAGTGAAGGCTGTCGATTCGGTCAGCCTCACGGTCAACGAAGGCGAAATCTGCGTCTTCCTCGGCCCGTCAGGCTGCGGCAAGAGCACCACGCTGAAAATGATCAACCGTCTGATCATGCCGACCTCCGGCAAAGTACTGATTAACGGCGAAGACACCACTGACCTGGATGAAGTGACCCTGCGTCGCAACATCGGCTACGTGATCCAGCAGATCGGTCTGTTCCCGAACATGACCATCGAAGAGAACATCGTGGTCGTGCCCAAGTTGCTGGGCTGGGACAAGCAACGTTGCCACGATCGTGCTCGTGAACTGATGAGCATGATCAAGCTTGAGCCCAAGCAGTACCTGCACCGCTACCCGCGTGAATTGTCCGGCGGTCAGCAACAGCGTATCGGCGTGATCCGCGCGCTGGCGGCCGATGCGCCGTTGCTGCTGATGGACGAGCCGTTCGGCGCAGTTGACCCGATTAACCGCGAGATGATCCAGAACGAGTTCTTCGAGATGCAACGGGCGCTGAACAAGACCGTGATCATGGTCAGCCACGACATCGACGAAGCCATCAAACTGGGCGACAAAATTGCTATCTTCCGTGGCGGCAAACTGCTGCAGATCGATCACCCGGACACCTTGCTCGCGCATCCGGCTGACGACTTTGTCAGCAGCTTCGTCGGTCAGGACAGCACGCTCAAGCGCCTGCTGCTGGTCAAGGCCGAAGACGCCGCCGACAATGCACCGTCGGTCAGCCCGGAAACCCCGGTCGCCGATGCGCTGGAGGTGATGGACGAAAACGACCGTCGCTACATCGTCGTGACCGACAGCGAGAACAAGGCAATGGGCTACGTGCGTCGTCGTGACTTGCACCGTCAGCAAGGCACGTGCGCGCAGTTCTTGCGCGAGTTCAACGCCACAGCGGCCTACGACGAGCATTTGCGCATCCTGTTGTCGCGCATGTACGAGTTCAACCGCGCCTGGCTGCCAGTGCTGGACGCGGAGAACGTGTTCCTGGGCGAAGTGACGCAAGAGTCGATTGCGGCTTACCTGAGCTCGGGCCGTTCGCGCGGGATGAAGACCAGTATTGTTTCGCCTGCGGATCAGGTCGCTTCCTGACTGTGGCATTACCGCCGGTCATCGTGACGGGCGGTAATTATTGCGATAACGAGTTACTCAACGTCGCAGTGAGTGATGTCATTGTCTTGTGATGCCGACGCAGTTAGTGTGTCGGCGGCATGGCTTTCGTAAAGCGTTGTAGTCATCCCTTGATATTCGATGATCACCTTACAGTGATCGTCGCCATCAAACTTTTTGCTGCTGGTCCAGACTCGGTTAGACACGCTTGAATAGTAGGCTTTGCCTTGAGTAATCTCGGAAGCGTAGAGGCCGTTAACATGAAGTTTGTAGTCATGTTCTTTGAACGTATCTCCCTCGAAATACACATCCAGGGTGTCGGTTCGCCTGACGACCTTCGAAACCGTTTTTTTCAATAACAAGCCTTGGGCTTTATTCAAGTACGAACGGTAGGCCGCTCGGTTAGTCGGGTTGATAAGAGGGTTACCGTTTACCGTCAGGTGAAGCGCATCGATGGCGGCCAGATCAACATGGGCCGATAACAGCGTCATCGTGTAGTCAGTAAAAAGTTCGCGGATAGGCAAGGCCAGTTTCGCCTGCTCAACGGTTCCGGAAAACAGCGTGTACGTATGACCTGTGCTTCGAGTAGCCGTAATGGAGACTTCTTGATGGCCGATACTGCCTAAACGCGTCCAGGTGTTCTGGTTCAAGTCGGAACCAACCGGAAAGCCTTTTTCTAGGGAAGGTCTGAAAAAGCCTTTTCTTCAAAAGTCGAAGCCAGTAAATACAGGCGCTCCAGCCCGGTTCCTCTCCAAAAAAATGGGCTTTTTCAGAGGATACCTAGCGTGGCGTAAGGAGGGTTGCCGTACTGTATGGTGTAGTCATGACTTTTGAATGCCTCATCTTCGAAGGTGACCTGTATCAGGCCCGCACCGACGACCACATACCTGATTGTTCTTTGCAGCAGCAAAAGCTGTGCGCGATGTAGCAGGCGGCTGTGTAGCTCATCGGTCCGGTCTTTGTCCAGGTTGTCGAACAGTACTTCTAGCCGGAGTTGCGTGATGCCTGGCCTGAGCTCGGTGCAACGTTCATCGGTGAACAGCGCTTTGATATTGAACAGCAGTATGGGACGTGATGCCGTGCTGGATAACGTGAACTGCCCCCCACCGACATGCACATTGACGGCGGCATTATCTTCAGCTGTCAGCGCGGTGTTGGTCTCAACGAACGCTATGCCTTCTTCGATGTAAGCTGTGCAATTGACACACACACCGTTATCAACCGATGCAACGACAATGCCCTCGAGGGTCATTTCGTAGCGGTAAGGTTTATACCAGTCCTCGGCGACAGTAAATTTTATGCGGTCCTGGAATGTGGCGTTCAGACTGGATCGGATATGCGCAAGTTCTGGAATGTAGGAGGATACTGGAAGGTGAATCGGGAACGTCGTTGTTGCATCGGTTTCCCAGATGGGGTGCGCAAGCGCAGGCAAATCTGCAATTTGCCTGAGCGTTTCCGGGGTTGGATACAGTCCCCAGCGGTCAAAGAACTCCGCGAGGTTGACCTGGCTCAGCAGGGAAGTTTCGACAATGAATCGTTGCGCCTTATCATCATCTGCAGTCGACGGGTTTTGCATGAGTCGATAGCGCTGGTGCAATTGCGGGTAGAAAGAACTACCGAAGGTCAGGCGCAGTTGCCAGAGCATGACGAGCTTGTGCCCTGCGTCCTTGATGGTGTTGTAATCTCTCAGGTTACTGGCCAGGTACTCTTTCATGGGGGGGTAACTGGAGTCGGCGCCTGTAGCACGGCCAAGGAAAAACTCTTGGGCGGCCATCGAGTAGATATTGACCGTGACCTCTGTCATTCCGGTGCCGGTGCCCCATGTCATAGGGCTGAGTTGTCGTTGATGGCCGCTTTCGTGCCAAGGGCCCCAACCATCTTCAGGGGCGGTCGACAGTAAAAGCGACAGCGCAGCCGATCCGTTAAACCCCATATGACCGTTTGTAGCAAACATGTAAAGCTGGTCCGCTTCCACGTAGAAATGTTTACTGGGATCAAGCGCCCATTCCATCATGCCGTAGTTGATAACGCCTGAAATACCATCCTGCGCGCTAATGGCATCATCGAAATTGCCCATCAGCTTTACGGGATCGGTCAGGTAGAGCTGTGCGCTTTGATAGCGCACCACGACAATAGCCCTCGGGCTGGTAAGCAGCACGACAGGCGCTTCGCTGTAGTGCGCCATTTGCTGTTCCCATTCCAGATTGGTCATATCTATTCTGAAAAACGGCACATGGTTGTACTGTCCTGTTATGTCCAGAACCACGTGACCAAGCGGGTCCAGATTGGTAAAGCCCAGCAGGCCTGTGTTGGTAGCGACAAGAACGTTCAGGCCACTTTTCAGCGGGTAGGAGGTGGGGGTATCCAGTTCCGGCACCCCGATCACTGCAGACACCAGATTCATGTACAGACTGGTTGCTGTTATTTCCAGCCGATCGCCTTTCGTTACATAAATGTTAGTCGGCTGAAAGTCGGTGTGTGTCCTGGCTCGGGCGTGACGTTGGCGATGACTTTCGGCAGATCCGAAGCCGAAGGCTTGCCACCGGGTTTGGGTTTGAACTGCACTGGGCGCAACGGAACTCGCGGCGTGAGGGTGTCGGTCATCCATGATCGTTACCTGGAAAGGTGGTCTGAGCTGATTATTGAGCGCGCAACCCGTGTATCTGTCTACTGACAGAACTGACAGAACTGACAGGCTGATTGGCTTTGCGTGCCGGTGAATAAGGTGATGCCCAGCGTGCTGCGAAAAGGCATTGGCGGCGGAGGTGGGGAACATCTGCCTGTCATGCAGGTCGGTTAAACAGGTCCTTGGCGAGGCAACTCAAGCGCCTTGTGCAAAAACGCGACATTTTTTGTTGATCTCCGGCCCCTCAGGTCCTAAAGTTCGCGCCGAACGTCCATGCTGGAAACGATCCATCCGGCTCAAGTACTGACGACGAGACAGCAAGGCCAGGAAGGCAGCCCCTTCAGGGCCTTTTTGCTTTCGGCGACATGCCTTGGGAAGTAGGCGAACCAAAGTGGGGATACGGAGGGCGTTCATTTGCACCCATTGACCAATACCGTTTGCCATCAGGAGTTCCAGCAGTATGTCGATCAATGTCGAAGACTACTATTCAGCCGAAACCTTCAAAAAAATGAAGGCGTTCGCTGACAAGCAAGAAACGCCGTTCGTGGTCATTGATACCGCCATCATCAGCAAGGCCTATGACGACCTGCGTGCGGGCTTCGATTTCGCCAAGGTTTACTACGCCGTCAAAGCCAACCCGGCCGTTGAAGTCATCAATCTGCTCAAGGACAAAGGTTCGAGCTTCGACATCGCCTCGATCTACGAGCTGGACAAGGTCCTGAGCTGCGGCGTTGGCCCGGAGCGCATGAGCTACGGCAACACCATCAAGAAATCCAAGGACATCCGCTACTTCTACGAGAAGGGCGTACGTCTGTTTGCAACCGACTCCGAAGCTGACCTGCGCAACATCGCCAAGGCAGCACCGGGCTCGAAAGTCTACGTGCGTATCCTGACCGAAGGCTCGACCACCGCTGACTGGCCACTGTCGCGTAAATTCGGCTGCCAGACCGACATGGCCATGGATCTGCTGATTCTTGCTCGCGACCTGGGTCTGGTGCCGTACGGCATTTCGTTTCATGTCGGCTCGCAGCAGCGCGACATCAGCGTCTGGGACGCGGCCATTGCCAAGGTCAAAGTGATCTTCGAACGCCTTAAAGAAGAAGACGGTATTGTTCTCAAGCTGATCAACATGGGTGGTGGCTTCCCGGCCAACTACATCACCCGCACCAACAGCCTGGAAACCTACGCCGAGGAAATCATCCGCTTCCTGAAGGAAGACTTCGGCGATGACCTGCCGGAAATCATTCTGGAGCCAGGCCGTTCGCTGATTTCCAACGCCGGTATTCTGGTCAGCGAGGTGGTGCTGGTCGCGCGCAAGTCGCGTACTGCGGTCGAGCGTTGGGTCTACACCGACGTGGGCAAATTCTCCGGCCTGATCGAAACCATGGACGAAGCCATCAAGTTTCCGATCTGGACCGAAAAGAAGGGCGAGATGGAAGAAGTGGTCATCGCAGGCCCTACCTGCGACAGCGCCGACATCATGTACGAAAACTACAAGTACGGCCTGCCACTCAACCTGGCCATCGGTGATCGCATGTACTGGTTGTCGACCGGGGCCTATACCACCAGCTACAGCGCAGTGGAATTCAACGGCTTCCCGCCGCTGAAATCGTTCTACCTGTAAATTTCCGGCCTCAGAAAAAAACCCATGAAAATGGGTTTTTTTTGCTCGCAAAAAAATAAATATATAAACCTCTTCAGGCGTTGAAGTGCGTTAGGGAGACGCTGATTTATTCTAAAACCCAGCTGTTGCCCCCAGATAAATCAAGGCCTCCAGAGCGTTGCAGGGACGAAAAATCGAATAAATCAGCGCCTCCCTAAGAGGGTGTAGACAAAATCATGTAGTGAGTCGGCGCGCGAGTATTCGAGCCTCGGCCAACCAAACCCATGCCTCGCTTACCGCAAAAAGGCGATCATGATGCATGATCAGTCGCCGAGCTCTCTCATTCCAGGCATGAGTTCGCTCCACTACCCATCGCTTGGGCATGACCACAAATCCAGTCTGAACAGGCTCCACGGAAAATAGATCGCCTTGTTCAGAGTGCCATTGCCCTGTTCTTCTGTTATTCGGGCCACGGATCACTTGAACATCGATAGCGTGCAGTTGATGGGTGCGCTGTGCCCATTTTCCTGCGTACGCACTATCAACAAAAAGCGTGCTCAGTGACGGATATTTTTCCTTCGAGTACGCCACCGCATCATCCGCCGCGTCACGATCCTGCACGCTTGCAGCACTGATACTGACAGCCAGCAGCAGGCCCAATGTATCGACAATCAGACTTCGTTTACGCCCCTTCACTTTTTTGCCTGCGTCGTAGCCGCTGTCACCGCCTTGAGGAGAACTGCGGGTCGACTGTGAATCCAGGATCGCTGCTGACGGGCTGTCAGCGCGTTCTTCCCGCTCACGCCATTGAGCTCGCAAGCGATCATGCATTTGCTCGAACTTGCCTTGAGCGCTCCACCGGCGGAACGTTTTGTAGACATTGTCCCAATGAGGAAAATCGCGGGGTAGCATTCGCCATGAGCACCCCGTGCGTACGACATAGCAACAGGCTTCCAGCAACGTGCGCCGAGAGTGAAGCGGTGGCACTCCTCGTCCGCCCTGGCTTTCAAACAGGTCGGCGACCAGTGCCCACTCGGTATCTGTCAAGCAACTCGGATATAGCTGCTCCGGCAGTTGGCGGCGGTGGGTTTCATTGTAGCCATAGGCTTTATTAGGTTCAGGTGACTGAAAACTTCCCTTGGCCCGCTGCTTTACACGCGTAATCCCTGCCATTTTCAACGCTTTTGCAAAGGTGTCGGGATGCGCAGTGATACCGGTTTCGGCGAAGAATACGAGCGCCAATTCGGCCTGGCTGGAATAGGGCTGTGCATGAGCGAGTTTCACCAGCACGGGATAGTGCTCGGCGGCAATCGAGCGAGGACGTCCGGTTTTAGGCATGGCTTGAGGGCTATTCAGACAAGGGAGTGAAAGTTTAATTTATTTTGTCTACACCCTCTAAGGAGACGCTGATTTATTCTAAAACCCAGCTGTTGCCCCCAGATAAATCAAGGCCTCCAGAGCGTTGCAGGGACGAAAAATCGAATAAATCAGCGGCTCCCTAACAGGGGGCATTGACAACGCTATTCCCGGTCTGGGGCCGGACGCCATTGCTGAGCTGCATGTTGGCATTCAGGCCCATGCCAGAAGTTGGTCGGCGATTGAGACCAATATGCAGAAAGTCGGCGGCGATCTTTATGTGTTCTCAGGCAATCTGATCACCATCGCCACTAATGTCGTGGATTTCATCAAGGGGCTGGAATCCTATCAGACCCTGCAAGTAGGGGATCTGACCCCGGCGCAGATTGATCAAATGCCTCCTGCCGCGTTGACGGGCCAGGACAGCAAGAAAATACCTAGTTTACTGGCCCTGGTGGATGATCTCAAGATCCATATCAAGGACCACAGCGCAAGCACCACCCGCACCAGGGTCGGGGTGACTGATTTCAAACGTCGCCTCAAGGAAGAGATAGCCCCCGGCGTGGCGCTGAAGATAAGGCTGGCCCGCTCGGGCAGCGCAAGTGACGAAATCGCCAAGCTCACAGCCGATGTTGATCAGCTTAACAATCGCATCAATCAGAAACTTGCTGAATATGAAGAATACTCGGAATACAAGTGGATCGGTTTCTGGTGGGGGCCCATCGGCGGGGCCCTGTCCTACTCTATTTATGGTCTTAAAGCCTCGGCAGCGCTCAGTGAAAAAGATCGCCTGATTGAAGAGAAACGTCAGGTCGAGCTGACGTTGAAAAAACAAAACAGGTTGTTGGGCGATTTGCTGGCGTTCGAAACCAGCCTTCAGGATTTGAAAACCAGAATCGATGGCGCTGCCAGTGGCGTCAGCAACATTGAAAGTTTGTGGGTGTTATTGGAGGAATTGGTCGAGTCCTCTTACGACCGCATCAAGAACACCAATAATGCTGTGTACCTCGTCAGTTTTGTCTCTCGTTTTCAAACCCTGATGAGCAACTGGAAAGAGATTCAAGTTCAGTCCTTCGATCTGCTGACTGCGTTCAATAAAACTCTTGAAGAGCCCGCTGTTTAAGCATCGAACCACTTATACCTAAGGAGGCGCTGATTTATTCGATTTTTCGTCCCTGCAACGCTCTGGAGGCCTTGATTTATCTGGGGGCAACAGCTGGGTTTTAGAATAAATCAGCGTCTCCCTAATGAGAATTCCGTTATGAACGTTCATGTACTTGATACGCCTTTTCAACTGCCAAAACTCGATATGGAAATTATCGTTGGCAGTCGTGAAAAGCTGAAACATCAGGCCGATGCGCTAGGTATCCTCTGAAAAAGCCCATTTTTTTGGAGAGGAACCGGGCTGGAGCGCCTGTATTTACTGGCTTCGACTTTTGAAGAAAAGGCTTTTTCAGACCTTCCCTAGAGGGTGTAGACAAAATAAATTAAACTTTCACTCCCTTGTCTGAATAGCCCTCAAGCCATGCCTAAAACCGGACGTCCTCGCTCGATTGCCGCCGAGCACTATCCCGTGCTGGTGAAACTCGCTCATGCACAGCCCTATTCCAGCCAGGCCGAATTGGCGCTCGTATTCTTCGCCGAAACCGGTATCACTGCGCATCCCGACACCTTTGCAAAAGCGTTGAAAATGGCAGGGATTACGCGTGTAAAGCAGCGGGCCAAGGGAAGTTTTCAGTCACCTGAACCTAATAAAGCCTATGGCTACAATGAAACCCACCGCCGCCAACTGCCGGAGCAGCTATATCCGAGTTGCTTGACAGATACCGAGTGGGCACTGGTCGCCGACCTGTTTGAAAGCCAGGGCGGACGAGGAGTGCCACCGCTTCACTCTCGGCGCACGTTGCTGGAAGCCTGTTGCTATGTCGTACGCACGGGGTGCTCATGGCGAATGCTACCCCGCGATTTTCCTCATTGGGACAATGTCTACAAAACGTTCCGCCGGTGGAGCGCTCAAGGCAAGTTCGAGCAAATGCATGATCGCTTGCGAGCTCAATGGCGTGAGCGGGAAGAACGCGCTGACAGCCCGTCAGCAGCGATCCTGGATTCACAGTCGACCCGCAGTTCTCCTCAAGGCGGTGACAGCGGCTACGACGCAGGCAAAAAAGTGAAGGGGCGTAAACGAAGTCTGATTGTCGATACATTGGGCCTGCTGCTGGCTGTCAGTATCAGTGCTGCAAGCGTGCAGGATCGTGACGCGGCGGATGATGCGGTGGCGTACTCGAAGGAAAAATATCCGTCACTGAGCACGCTTTTTGTTGATAGTGCGTACGCAGGAAAATGGGCACAGCGCACCCATCAACTGCACGCTATCGATGTTCAAGTGATCCGTGGCCCGAATAACAGAAGAACAGGGCAATGGCACTCTGAACAAGGCGATCTATTTTCCGTGGAGCCTGTTCAGACTGGATTTGTGGTCATGCCCAAGCGATGGGTAGTGGAGCGAACTCATGCCTGTAATGAGAGAGCTCGGCGACTGATCATGCATCATGATCGCCTTTTTGCGGTAAGCGAGGCATGGGTTTGGTTGGCCGAGGCTCGAATACTCGCGCGCCGACTCACTACATGATTTTGTCTACACCCTCCTAGGGAGGCGCTGATTTATTCGATTTTTCGTCCCTGCAACGCTCTGGAGGCCTTGATTTATCTGGGGGCAACAGCTGGGTTTTAGAATAAATCAGCGTCTCCCTAGGGAGGCGCTGCAAAAATAGCCAACTGTCCCCACCCTTGGCACACTAAGTTCCTTCAACAGCCTCCCTCTCCGTGAGCGTTACGCGCGTGCAGAAGACCTTCTCCGAACTCGAATATACCGGCAAGAAAAAGCAGACTCGCCGAGATCGCTTCCTGGCTGACCTTGAACAGTTGGTGCCCTGGGCCCTGCTGGAGGCGCAAGTGGCGCCGTTTTATAGCAACACCGCAGGCAAGCGCGGACGCCCTGCGATAGGGGTGTCGCGCATGTTGCGCATGTACGTCGTGCAGCAGTGTTTCGGTTTCTCCGATGAAGGTTGCGAAGATGCCGTCTACGACAGCCAGGCCATCCGCGGTTTTATGGGTATCGACCTGGGTCGCGAGTCTGCACCGGATGCCACCACCTTGCTGCGTTTTCGCCGCTTGCTGGAAGTCCATCAGCTAACCCGGCTGCTGTTTGAAACGATTAACCAGCATCTGGCCAGCCGGGGGCTGCTGCTCAAGGAAGGCACTATCGTCGACGCTACTCTGATCGCCGCGCCGCCCTCGGTCAAGAACCGAGAAGGCAAGCGTGATCCTGAGATGCATCAGGCCAGGAAAGGCAATCAATGGCACTTTGGGATGAAGGCCCACATTGGTGTAGACGCCACGTCGGGGCTGGTGCACAGCGTAGTAGGGACGGCCGCTAACGTGGCGGATGTCACCCAGGTTGGCCAGTTGCTTCACGGTGACGAAACCTATGTTTCGGGTGACGCTGGATACACCGGTGCGGCCAAGCGACCGGAGCATGCTGAACGGGACGTTATCTGGTCGATTGCAGAACGGCCAAGCAGTTACAAGCAGCACGGCGAAGGCAGCGTGCTGTATCGGGTCAAGCGCAAAATTGAATATGCCAAGGCGCAACTGCGTGCCAAGGTCGAGCACCCCTTCCAGGTAATCAAGGTGCGCTTCAATCATCGCAAGGTTCGCTACCGTGGGCTGGAAAAGAATACAGCGCAGTTGTTCAGTTTGTTTGGGTTGGCCAATCTGATGCTGGCCAAGCGGTATTTACAACAGACGGCAGGATAAATCCGTCTGAAAGGCGGGACTGGCCCGCCTTTCAGCAAAATGAGGGCAGAAATCTGCTCGAGAAACGTAAAATAAGGCCGGCAGGTTGAAAAAAACCGGCTTGGAAATGGGGACGGTGCGAACGGGTTAATTGTTCAGCGTCTCCCTAGGAGGGTGTAGACAAAATCATGTAGTGAGTCGGCGCGCGAGTATTCGAGCCTCGGCCAACCAAACCCATGCCTCGCTTACCGCAAAAAGGCGATCATGATGCATGATCAGTCGCCGAGCTCTCTCATTCCAGGCATGAGTTCGCTCCACTACCCATCGCTTGGGCATGACCACAAATCCAGTCTGAACAGGCTCCACGGAAAATAGATCGCCTTGTTCAGAGTGCCATTGCCCTGTTCTTCTGTTATTCGGGCCACGGATCACTTGAACATCGATAGCGTGCAGTTGATGGGTGCGCTGTGCCCATTTTCCTGCGTACGCACTATCAACAAAAAGCGTGCTCAGTGACGGATATTTTTCCTTCGAGTACGCCACCGCATCATCCGCCGCGTCACGATCCTGCACGCTTGCAGCACTGATACTGACAGCCAGCAGCAGGCCCAATGTATCGACAATCAGACTTCGTTTACGCCCCTTCACTTTTTTGCCTGCGTCGTAGCCGCTGTCACCGCCTTGAGGAGAACTGCGGGTCGACTGTGAATCCAGGATCGCTGCTGACGGGCTGTCAGCGCGTTCTTCCCGCTCACGCCATTGAGCTCGCAAGCGATCATGCATTTGCTCGAACTTGCCTTGAGCGCTCCACCGGCGGAACGTTTTGTAGACATTGTCCCAATGAGGAAAATCGCGGGGTAGCATTCGCCATGAGCACCCCGTGCGTACGACATAGCAACAGGCTTCCAGCAACGTGCGCCGAGAGTGAAGCGGTGGCACTCCTCGTCCGCCCTGGCTTTCAAACAGGTCGGCGACCAGTGCCCACTCGGTATCTGTCAAGCAACTCGGATATAGCTGCTCCGGCAGTTGGCGGCGGTGGGTTTCATTGTAGCCATAGGCTTTATTAGGTTCAGGTGACTGAAAACTTCCCTTGGCCCGCTGCTTTACACGCGTAATCCCTGCCATTTTCAACGCTTTTGCAAAGGTGTCGGGATGCGCAGTGATACCGGTTTCGGCGAAGAATACGAGCGCCAATTCGGCCTGGCTGGAATAGGGCTGTGCATGAGCGAGTTTCACCAGCACGGGATAGTGCTCGGCGGCAATCGAGCGAGGACGTCCGGTTTTAGGCATGGCTTGAGGGCTATTCAGACAAGGGAGTGAAAGTTTAATTTATTTTGTCTACACCCTCCTAGGTGACATTTATTTACCCGTGATGAAGGAAACGCTGCGCAGCCTGGTGAACGAAATAGGTAATGTCGATAAAGAGGCACTGGATACGCTGACGCTGGTTCCGCATTTTTTCAATGACGATGAGATGCTGCCTTTTGTTGAAGCGATTGCAAAGCTCAGGGGCGAGCCCGACGAGGCGAAAAGTGAAAGCGCCATTTTAGAATTCAATGAAGAGCTCAGTATTCTTCTGGACGCACGCACTGCCTCTCTGGCCAGCCAGGCTAAAGCGCTCGATAAAGCGCTGATCAATTTGAACGCCGTGCAGGTCAATGCAGTGGATCATCTGACGCCCGCGCTTGACCAGGAGATCAGCACGCTGCAGGCCAGGCTGGCGATTGAAAAAGCGCGTCAGGAAGAAGTGTTGGCGAAGGAAAAAGTGGTCAATGCATTGATTGCCGATGTAGAGAGTCTCAGCTTTTTCGACAAGCTGAAGCCTTTGATCGCTTCGCTGGAAACGCTGGCGGACATCGATCCCAAAAATCCGTTGATCGGGTCCATCAAGGCGGGTATCGCCGGCGTGTCCAATATTCTGGATCTGCTGGACGGTGCCGTTGATTATGATCACCTGATGACCCTGCGCGTTACATTGCAGGCGCAGTTGCTCGTTCTGCAGGACGCGGTAGGTGAGGCTCGCGCGGCACTTGACGTCGAATTGAGCAAGCGCGATCAGCTTTCTGGCCTTGCATCGATTCAGGTCTGCAAGAATGACTACGTTCGAGAGATCGGCAAACTGCATACGGCGCTGACTCAGGTCCTGGCCAATTGCCGACTGCCCGCCTCCGAAGGGCTCGAGGAGCGCGTTGAACATTTCAGTCGCCAGGCAAATGCACTGAATACCTATCTGGTAGATATAAGAGGCAGCTGGCGCAGCTGATAATTTGCCATTGCCCCGCTTGTCAAAGTAGGCGGGGTTTCCGGCGTGTGGCAAAAAGTACGTTACAGATAGACGCGTTACAGATAGACACGATATGGCCGTCAGTGCATTAATTGCGCCGCGCAATATGAGTGAGAGTAGCGAGCGTGTTGAAGAAAGTCCTGTTTCAACTGCACTGGTTCTTCGGGATCACGGCAGGTCTGGTGCTGGCCTTGATGGGCATCACGGGAGCCTTGTATTCGTTCGAGGACGAGATTCTCGACGCGCTCAATCCTGACACTTTGCTTGTCGAAGAGCGCGCTGCTGCATTGCCTCCCCTTGAGCTTGTCCACAAGTTGGAGGCCGCAACCGGGCTCACCGTGGCTATCTTGCGTGTCGAGACCCTTGGCAATCGCGCCGCTCAGGTGTATTTCACGCCGGAACCGGGCGAAAGGCGCGGCCCCAAACGCAATTTCGATCCTTACACCGGCGAGCTGAAAGGCGATGCGGTGGGTGAGGGAGTTTTCGATTTTATTCTGCAATTGCATCGTTATCTGGCTGCAGGTGAGGTGGGCAAGCAGGTCACGGCAGCCTGCACGCTGATTCTGCTGTTCTTCTGCCTGTCCGGGCTCTATCTGCGCTGGCCTCGCAAGGCCTTGAACTGGCGTGTCTGGCTGACGCTGGACTGGGCAAAGAAGGGCCGCAGTTTCAACTGGGATCTGCATTCGGTTTTTGGTACGTGGTGCCTGGTGTTCTACCTGTTGTTTGCCCTCACTGGCCTGAACTGGTCTTACGACTGGGTGAGCAACGGTCTGAACAAACTGCTGGGCGACTCGCCGCTGGAGCAGCGCAAAGTCACTGTCGCTATTGCCGGCAACAAAGCACCGCTGGTCGTCGACTATGCGGCCATCTGGGACAGTATTCAGAAAACCGCAGGGCCCGGACTGCGCTCTTATAACCTGCGCTTGCCTGCTGCAGGTGACCAGCCCGCTACGGTGTTTTACCTGCTCAAGGACTCACCACATTCGCGCGCGCTGAACAGCATTACCCTTGACCCCGCAAGCGGGCAGGTCAGTTCGGTGTCACGGTATGCCGAGCGCAGCTTCGGTGCGCAACTGCTGGCCAGCAACTATGCACTGCACGTTGGCAGCTACTTCGGAATCGTTGGCCGAATCGTCATGACTGTTGCGTCGTTGATGATGCCGCTGTTTTTCATTACCGGCTGGCTGTTGTATCTGGATCGCCGCCGCAAACAGCGCGAGATCAAGAGCGCACGCTTTGCTGTACCGGAAGACCTTTCCACTGATGCGTCGTCCTGGCTGATCGGTTTCGCCAGCCAAAGCGGTTTTGCCGAGCAGTTGGCGTGGCAGACCGCGAGCCAGTTGCAGCTTGCCGGCGTGTCTGCGCACGTGCAGCGGTTGGGTGAGCTGACCGTGCAGGATCTGCTTCAAAGCCGCAACGCGCTGTTTATCGTCAGCACCTTCGGTGATGGTGAGGCGCCGGACAGCGCTCGCGGTTTCGAACGCAAGTTGCTGGGTAGTCCATTGGCGCTGGAGATGCTCAATTACGTCGTACTGGCGCTGGGAGACCGGCAGTATGCGCATTTCTGCGGCTTCGCTCATCGTCTGCATGACTGGCTGGCGCAGTGCGGCGCGCGCACGCTGTTTGCTCCGGTTGAAGTGGACAGAGTCGATCCCGCCGCCTTGCAGCACTGGCAGCAGCAACTCGGGCAACTGACCGGCGCTGTACCGCAATCGAGCCACTGGCTGACTCCGGTTTTCGAGAACTGGACCCTGGCGGGTCGCGAGCACTTGAATCCAGGCAGCAGCGGCTCGAAGGTGTATCTGCTGGACCTGATTGCGCCAGCATCCGCCCGTTGGCAGGCGGGAGATCTGGTCGAGGTGATGCCCCGAAACTCAGCGGCTGTCATCGAGCTGTTTCTTGACGGGCTGGGTATTGATCCATTGACTCAGGTGCAGGTCGGCGGGTTGCAGGAGACGCTTGCTCAGGCGCTCGCCAGCCGCCAGTTGCCGCACAACCGTGTGCACCTTGTCGGGCTGCATGCGCAAGCGCTGGTCGATGCATTGGCTCCGGTGTCTGCTCGTGAGTACTCAATTGCGTCGATCCCCGAGGATGGCCGCCTGCAACTTATCGTGCGTCAGGAAATTCATCCTGACGGCGGTCTGGGGCTGTGTTCTGGCTGGCTGACCGAGCATGCGGCGCTCGACGCTGCTGTCAGCCTGCGCTTGCGTCGTAACAGCAGTTTTCACCTGCCTGCCGAGCAGGTCCCGTTGATTTTGCTGGGCAACGGCACTGGACTTGCCGGGCTACGCAGCTTACTCAAGGCACGGATCGATCAAGGGCAAGGGCGCAACTGGTTGCTGTTCGGTGAACGCAACCGAGCGCACGACTTTCATTGCCGTGCGGAGCTTGAGAGCTGGCTTGAGGCAGGCCATCTGACCCGACTGGACCTAGCGTTCTCGCGTGATCAGGCGGAGAAAATCTACGTGCAGGACCGCTTGCGCGAGGCTGAGGATGAATTGCGCGCGTGGCTGAGCGACGGCGCAGCGATCTATATCTGCGGCAGCCTGTTGGGTATGGCGGCGGGGGTGGATCAGGTGTTGAACGAGGTCTTGGGCACGGAGGTGGTCAGCGAACTGATCGAGCAGGGGCGGTATCGGCGGGATGTGTATTGACTCGCGAAGATCGGACGCTCTGCGTCCGGTCTTGACTTCGGAATGCGTCGTTTGAACGACCGTCTTCGCGGACAAGTCCGCTCCCACTGGAGCGAGAGGAACGATAACGTCAACTATCGTGCGACGCTCCGCGTCGGCATGCCGTTCTGGACGCTCTGCGTCCGGTCTTGACTTCGGAATGCGTCGTTTGAACGACCGTCTTCGCGGACAAGTCCGCTCCCACTGGAGCGGGAGGAACGACCACCTCAACTATCGTGCGAAGCTCCGCGTCGGCATGCCGTTTCGGACGCTCTGCGTCCGGTCTTGACTTCGGAATGCGTCGTTTGAACGACCGTCTTCGCGGACAAGTCCGCTCCCACTGGAGCGAGAGGAACGACAATCTCAACTATCGTGCGACGCTCCGCGTCGGCATGCCGTTCCGGACGCTCTGCGTCCGGTCTTGACTTCGGAATGCGTCGTTTGAACGACCGTCTTCGCGGACAAGTCCGCTCCCACTGGAGCGAGAGGAACGACAATCTCAACTATCGTGCGACGCTCCGCGTCGGCATGCCGTTCCGGACGCTCTGCGTCCGGTCTTGACTTCGGAATGCGTCGTTTGAGCGACCGTCTTCGCGGACAAGTCCGCTCCCACTGGAGCGGGAGAAACGATAATCTCAACTCTACGCCTACGCCGCCACAAACTGCTCCGCGTAGTGGCAAGCCACTTGGCGATTATCCACCAGCCTCAGTTCCGGTACGTCGGTTGCGCAGCGCTCGGTCGCGTAGGGGCAGCGCTTGTGGAAGGCGCAGCCGGTTGGCGGGTTGAGCGGGTTGGGCAACTCGCCGACGATCTTGATCTTCGGCTTGAGCGGGTCCGGGTGAATGGTCGGGGTCGCTGACAGCAGCGCCTGCGTATACGGGTGCAGCGGGCGGTTGTAAATCTCGTCTTTGGGACCCATTTCCGCCGGGCGGCCCAGATACATCACCAATACCGTATCGGCGACATGACGCACCACCGACAGGTTGTGGGAGATGAACACATAAGCTGTGTTGAATTCCTTCTGCAGGTCCATGAACAGGTTCAGCACCTGAGCCTGAATCGACACGTCCAGCGCCGAAGTCGGTTCATCCGCCACCAGCACTTTAGGTTGCAGCATCATCGCCCGTGCCAGGGCGATACGCTGACGCTGACCACCGGAAAACATGTGCGGGTAGCGCTGATAGTGCTCGGGGCGCAAGCCGACCTGGGCCATCATCGCCTGCACTTTTTCACGACGTTCCGCTGCTGACAGCCTGGTATTGATCAGCAATGGCTCGCCGAGCTGATCACCGACTTTCTGACGCGGGTTGAGCGAGGCGTAAGGGCTCTGGAAAACCATCTGCACGTCTTTGCGCAACTGCTTGTGCTCGGACTTGCTGGCTCCTGTCACTTCCTGGCCGGCGATTTTCAGCGAGCCGGAGGACGGCTCTTCGATCAGCGTCAGGGCGCGGGCAAGGGTCGATTTTCCACAGCCGGATTCGCCGACCACGGCCAGGGTCTTGCCGGCTTCCAGTTCGAAAGACACGCCGTTAAGCGCGCGCACCAGCGCCGAGCCTTTGAACAGGCCGCGCGAGACTTCGTAGTGACGGGTAAGGTCGCGGGCGGTAAGTACGACGCTCATTACGCCACCTCCTGATTCAAGGGATAGAAGCAACGCGCCAGGCTATGCGCCTTGGGAGCCAGGTCCGGACGCTGGGTCCGGCAGTTGTCACGCACGTACGGGCAGCGCGGCGACAGCAGGCAGCCCTGCGGACGGTCATAGCGGCCCGGCACCATGCCAGGCAGCGTGGCGAGGCGTTCGGCGCCCATGCTGTGCTCGGGAATGGCGGCTAGCAGGGCTTCGCTGTACGGGTGGGCAGGCACGTCGAACAGACCGGGCACCTGACCCACTTCGACTGCCTGACCGGCGTACATCACGCAGACGCGCTGCGCTGTTTCGGCGACTACGGCCAGGTCGTGAGTGATCAGCACCAGCGCCATGTCCTGCTCTTTCTGCAGGCTCAGCAACAGGTCCATGATCTGCGCCTGAATGGTCACGTCCAGTGCGGTGGTCGGCTCGTCGGCGATCAACAGCTTTGGCTCGCCAGCGATGGCCATGGCAATCGCCACACGTTGGCTCATGCCGCCCGACAGTTGGTGCGGGTAGGCATTCAGGCGCGCAGCGGCGCCCGGGATTTCGACTTTTTCCAGCAGCTCCAGCGCCCGCTGATGTGCAGCCTTGCCGGACATGTTCAGGTGCTGACGCAGCACCTCCTCGATCTGGAAACCCACGGTGTAGCTCGGGTTCAGAGCGGTCATCGGGTCCTGGAACACCATCGCCAGGTCTTTGCCGATGATGCGGCGACGCTGCCGGGAGTTGAGCTTGAGCAGATCATTGCCGTCGAAATTGAGTGCGTCGGCGTTGATGATGCCAGGGGAATCGATCAGCCCCATCAGCGCCATCATGGTCACTGACTTGCCGGAACCCGATTCACCCACGATAGCCAGTACTTCACCTCTGTCTACGCTCAGGGACAGGCCGTCCACAACAGGTACGGCCGTGGCGTCGCCGAAGCGGACGTTGAGATTCTTGATTTCAAGAAGTGACATGCGAATCTCCTCAGGCGGCGTTCTTGAGTTTCGGGTCCAGCGCATCGCGCAGACCGTCGCCCATCAGGTTGATTGCCAGCACGCTGAGCAAAATGGTCAGACCGGGCAGGCTCACGACCCACCAGGCACGTTCGATATAGTCGCGAGCCGAGGCGAGCATGGTGCCCCACTCAGGCGTCGGCGGTTGTACGCCAAGACCCAGGAAGCCCAATGCTGCGGCGTCGAGAATCGCCGACGAGAAGCTCAGGGTTGCCTGAACGATCAACGGCGCCATGCAGTTCGGTAGCACGGTGATGAACATCAGGCGCGGCAGGGTTGCACCGGCCAGACGTGCAGCGGTCACGTAGTCGCGGTTCAGTTCGCCCATTACCGCAGCACGGGTCAGGCGGACATAAGACGGCAGCGACACAATGGCGATGGCGATCACTGTGTTGATCAGGCCAGGGCCGAGAATTGCCACGATGGCGACCGCCAGCAGCAACGAGGGCAGGGCCAGCATGATGTCCATCAGGCGCATGACCGAAGGGCCGAGTATGCGCGGGAAGAAGCCCGCCAGCAGCCCGAGAAAAATGCCGGGGATCAAGGACATGACCACCGAGGCCAGACCGATCAGCAGCGACAGGCGCGAACCCTGAATCAGGCGCGACAGCAGATCGCGCCCCAGTTCGTCGGTGCCGAGGATGAACTGCCATTGACCGCCTTCGAGCCATACCGGAGGCGTCAGCAGGAAATCGCGGTATTGCTCGCTCGGGTCATGCGGTGCAATCCAAGGGGCGAACAGGGCGCAGAACACAATCAGAATCATGAACAGCAGGCCGGCAACCGCGCCTTTGTTTTTCGAGAACGCTTGCCAGAATTCTTTGTACGGGGATGGGTAAAGCAGGCTTTGATCGACTGCTACCGCAGGAGTAGGGGTGCTCATATCGATAATCTCAGCGCTGATGACGGATGCGTGGGTTGGCAAAGCCGTAGAGGATATCCACCACGAAATTGACCAGGATCACCAGACAGGCGATCAGCAGAATGCCGTTTTGTACGACCGGGTAGTCCCGCGCGCCAATGGCTTCGATCAGCCACTTGCCAATGCCGGGCCAGGAGAAGATCGTTTCGGTCAGAACCGCACCGGCCAGCAGCGTACCGATCTGCAGACCGAACACGGTCAGCACCGGAATCAACGCGTTACGCAGGCCGTGAACGAATACCACACGTGCCGGCGAAAGGCCTTTGGCCCGAGCCGTACGCACGTAGTCTTCACGCAGCACTTCAAGCATCGAGGAGCGGGTCATCCGGGCGATCACCGCCAAAGGGATGGTGCCCAGCACGATGGCCGGCAGAATCAGGTGATGCAGGGCATCGAGAAACGCGCCTTGCTCGTCGCTGAGCAGCGTGTCGATCAGCATGAAGCCCGTTACTGGCGGAATGTCGTACAGCAGGTCGATCCGCCCGGACACCGGGGTCCAGCCCAGGGTCACCGAGAAAAACATGATGAGGATCAGGCCCCACCAGAAAATCGGCATGGAGTAACCGGCCAGGGAAATGCCCATGACCCCATGGTCGAACAGGGACCCTCGCTTGCGGGCGGCGATCACGCCAGCCAGCAGGCCGAGGATGCCCGCGAAAATCAGTGCTGCCAGCGACAACTCGAGGGTTGCCGGGAACAGCGAGGTGAACTCGCTCCAGACACTGGTGCGCGTACGCAGCGATTCACCGAGGTCGCCTTGGGCGAGCTTGCCGATGTAGTCGATGTACTGGGCATAGAGTGGCTTGTTCAGACCCAGACGTTCCATGGCCTGAGCGTGCATTTCCGGATCGACCCGGCGCTCACCCATCATGACTTCGACCGGGTCGCCCGGAATCAGACGAATCAGGGCGAAGGTCAATAAGGTGATGCCGAAGAAAGTGGGTATCAGCAACCCCACTCGGCGGGCGATAAAACTAAACATCTTGGTGTGTACCTCATCAGCCGGTTAGGCGTGCTCCGGCGAGTCTCGGGTAGAGCTCGCCGGATTATTTTTCTACTTCACCTTGGTAGTGGCGAAGTTGTTAGTGGTGAGCGGGCTTATTTGATAGCCCTCAACGTTGTTGCGCATGGCCGTGAACATTCTGGTGTGAGCCATGCTGATCCACGGCTGATCCTTGTTGAATATTGCCTGGGCCTGCTCATAGAGCGCGGCGCGCTCCTGCGGGTTCACTGTTTCACGAGCCTGATCGATAAGCTTCTGGAAATCGGCATTGCACCAGCGGGCGTAGTTCTCGCCGTTTTTCGCCGCTTCACAGCTGAGCATCGGGGTCAGGAAGTTGTCAGGGTCGCCATTGTCGCCTGCCCAGCCAGCAGACACCATGTCATGTTCGCCATTCTTGGCGCGTTTGAGCATTTCACCCCATTCCATGACGCGAATGTCGATCTTGATGCCGATTTTAGCCAGGTCGGACTGCATCATTTGCGCACCGAGCATCGGGTTGGGATTGGTCGGGCCGCCGCCGTTGCGGGTATAGAGGGTGAAAACAGTGCCCTCGGGTACGCCCGCTTCCTTCAGCAAGGCGCGTGCCTTGTCGAGGTCAATCGGTGGATTCTTGAGGCTGTTGTTGTAACCCAGCAAAGTCGGCGGATACGGGTTGACCGCTACCAGTGCATTGCCTTTGCCGAATACCGCGTTGACATAGGCATTCTTGTCGAACGTCATGTCAATGGCTTTGCGCACCCTCACGTCGCTCAAGTACTTGTGCGTAGTGTTGATCGCAATATAACCGGTCGTCATTGCCTCCAGTTCATCAACCTTCAGATTCGGGTCTTTCTTGATGCTGGGGATATCGTCTGGCTTGGGGTACAGCGCGATCTGGCATTCGTTGGCCTTGAGCTTTTGCAGGCGCACGTTGTTGTCAGTGGCGATGGCCAGAATCAGTGCTTCGGACGGCGGCTTGCCACGGAAGTAATCAGGGTTGGCCTTGAAGCGAACCTGTGCATCTTTGGCATAGCGCTGGAAGATAAACGGGCCGGTGCCGATGGGCTTGCTGTTGAGGTCGCCAGTCTTGTTGGCTTTCAGCAACTGGTCAGCGTATTCGGCCGGGTAGATCGAAGCGAAGGCCATGGCCATGTCTGCCAGGAACGGTGCTTCGCGACGGGTCAGGGTGAATTTGACTGTGTAGTCGTCGGTTTTTTCGACGCTTTTCAGCAGCTCTTTGAAGCCCATGCTTTCAAAGTAGGGGAAGCCGACGCTCGACTTGTCGTGCCACGGGTGCTTCGGGTCCAGCTGACGCTGAAAACTCCAGAGCACATCGTCGGCGTTCATGTCGCGGGTCGGCGTGAAGTAATCGGTGGTGTGAAACTTGACGCCTTTGCGCAGATGGAAGATGTAGGTCAGGCCGTCGTCGCTGATTTCCCAGGATTCAGCCAGTGCCGGAATCACTTCAGTGGTGCCGGGTTTGAAGTCCGCCAGGCGGTTGAACATGGTTTCAGCCACGGCATCGGCCGTTACCGCAGTCGTGTACTGCACCATGTCGAAGCCTTCAGGGCTGGCTTCGGTGCAGACCACCAGCGGTTTTGCCGAAACACTGACCGCGACGCTGAGCAGGGCCAGGGCGATCGAGTTGCTTAGCGATAACAGTTTCAATGTGAACCCTCCATAGAGTTGACGCCGATGGTGGTGCTCTGGCGCAAGGCTGTTGCCTTGCGCCAGAGCGGTTTTCAGCGAATCAAAGAATGTTGAACGGGACCGTCGTTACCAGACGGAATTCGTTGATGTTGCCATCAGCCTGATTCTCGCTGGCGCGGTGCGTGGTGTAAGTGGCGCGAATAGCGGTGGCTTTGAGCGGACCGGACTGTACCGAGTAAGACGAACCAATGCCGTACTCGTAGTGGGTTTCGCCGTCCATCGCCAGCACGTCGGTGTAGCCGGTGCCTTTGTAGTGAGTACCGTCGATGTCCCAGCCGCGGGCCTGGTAGATGTTGAACTTCAGGCCTGGCACGCCGTATTCGGCCATGTTAAGCACGTAAGCAATCTGCAGGGATTTCTCGTTCGGGCCGTTGAAGTCCGAGAGCAGGGAGTTGGCCAGGAAGATGGCGTTGGTGTCGTGGGCGTAGTCGAAATACTCGTTACCGTTCACTTCCTGGTAGGCAAGGCTGACGCTGTGCGCGTTGTGCGTACCGGTGAAGGACAGGCTGTAGGTATCGTTGTCGATTGCGCCCAGTTTGCTTTGACCGGCATCTTTCGTTTTGTAGTAGTTCAGGTTAGTGCTCAGCGCGAATACTTTGCTGTCGCCCAGTTCGTGGGTGAACGCGAAGTAGTACTGGTGCCAGAAGTCTTCCAGGTTCGACGCATAGAAACTGGCGGTCAGGCTGTCAGTCGGCTTGTAGTCACCACCGAACATGTCCAGGCGGTCGGCGGTCTGGCTGCGATCACCGTACTCGGAGCGGAACTTGTCCTGGCTCTGTTCCATACGTGGCGATACGCGGTCGAAGCTGCCGGCCTGGAGGGACAGGTTGTTGAACTCGTCGCTCTGGACGGCCACACCCTGGAAGCTGGAAGGCAGTGCGCGGTTGCCGATGAAGGCGATGACCGGGGTGTTCACCGACTGGCGACCCATGGTCAGCACGGTGTTGGAAACACGTGCCTTGACGTTGCCCAGACCCATTTTGCTCCACTGACCGACGGCATCGCCGTCACGGTCGGCCAGAGTACGGTTGGAATTACCCGCAAAGTCATCAGTGTCGCGGTCCAGCGCAATGGCGTTGTACAGCGCCAGTTCGGTGGAGAAGCCGACTACACCCTGGGTGAAGCCCGAGCTGTAGTTGATGATGGTGCCCTGCTGCCAGTTGATGCGGCGCGGGGTCTGCTTTCTGACGCCGTCGTCGTTATAGCTGAACGTGCTGTCGCGACGTCGCAGTTCGTTGGCGTACCAGTTGCGGGTTGTGCCGGTCAGAAGTTGATCTTCAAAAAAGCCATTGGCGTCGGCCTGTGCGTTCTTGGAGCTCAGCTCGGTCGGCACGAAGGTCTGGCTGGCTGGCGCTGCCTGAACCATCGCGCCAAATGACGAGAGAGATAAGGCCAATAATGCAGTGCTTGTTGTTTTCACGATGTGCAGCTCCCTTTATCACTTTTATAAATGCCAGTTTTTTAAAGTCTGGCTTTTGGTGGTGCAGGGCCTGAGGCCCTGCATTGTTACAAGTATCAATGCGCAACGGCTGTCTTGCGCCGTACACAAGACGGCGAGGACAAGCCTGGGCGGGAATCAATCGACGATGCTCACGCCCGAAAAGTTGTTGCGGCCGAAGGGGCTGACATGGAAGTCCTTGACCTCGGTACGCAGCGGCTGATTGACGGTCGAGTGGGCAATCGGCGTAATCGGTACCTGTTCCTTGAGGTAGCGTTGTGCCTGTTTGTACAGATCGGTGCGCTGCTCGCGATCGGTAGTGGCGACGGCGGCTTTGATCAACTGGTCGTATTTCTCGTCGCACCACATCGAATAGTTGTTACCGCCAATGGCGGCACAGCTGTACAGGGTGCCGAGCCAGTTGTCCGGGTCGCCATTGTCGCCGGTCCAGCCGATCAGCGAGATATCGTGCTCGCCGTTCTTGGTGCGCTTGAGGTATTCACCCCATTCATAACTGACGATGTTGACCTTGATGCCGACCTTGGCCCAGTCGGACTGGAGCATTTCGGCCATCAGCCTGGCATTGGGGTTATAAGGCCGCTGGACCGGCATGGCCCACAGGTTCAGTTCAGTGCCTTCCTTGACTCCGGCAGCACGCAACAGCTCTCTGGCTTTTTCCGGGTTGTAGGGCGCATCCTTGATGCTGTCATCGTAGGACCATTGGGTCGGCGGCATGGCATTGACCGCCAGTTGCCCCGCGCCCTGGTAGACCGCGCCGATGATGGCTTTCTTGTTGACCGCCATGTCCAGCGCCTGACGTACCTGAAGGTTGCCAAGCGGTTCATGACGCACGTTGTAGGAGATGTAACCGAGGTTGAAGCCCGGCTTCTCGATAACCTGCAGGCTTTTGTCTTCCTTGAGCTTGGCGAGGTCCGCCGGGCGCGGGTTGAGCGACACCTGGCACTCGTTGGCCTTGAGTTTTTGCATGCGCACCGAAGCGTCGGTGTTGATGGCGAAGATCAGTTGATCGATCTTCACCCGGCTCGGGTCCCAGTATTCCTTGTTGCCCTTGTAGCGAATCTGCGAGTCCTTCTGATAGCGCTGGAACACGAAAGGCCCCGTGCCGATCGGCTGTTGATTGATGTTTCTGACATCACCTTTGGCCATCAGCTGTTCCGCGTACTCGGCGGACAGAATACCGGCGAAGTTCATCGCGATATTTTGAATGAACGCGGCGTCAACCGTATTTAGGGTGAAGGCCACGGTCAGCGGATCGGTTTTCTCGACGGACTTGATCTTCTTGTTCAGGCCCATTCCGGTGAAATACGGAAACTCGGTCGGGTAAGCGACGCGAAAAGGGTGATCAGGTTTGAGCATGCGGTTGAACGTGAACAGCACGTCGTCGGCGTTGAAGTCGCGACTGGGTTTGAAGTCCTTGTTGCTATGGAACTTGACGCCTTCGCGCAAATGAAAGGTGTAGACCAGACCGTCCGACGAAACATCCCACGAAGTCGCCAGACCCGGAACCACCGAGGTGTCCCCCTGCTTGAACTCGGTCAGGCGGTTGTAGATCGGTTCTGATGCATCGTTGTCGGTGGCCGAGGTGTATTGCGCGCTGTCAAAGCCCGCCGGGCTCGCTTCCGAGCAGAACACCAGGTTATTCGCCTGGGCCAGCGGAGCCAAGGCAAACAGCCCCATGCACGACGTCATCGCAAGAGTTTTACGCATGATGATCCCTATCCTTAAAAGGACGAGCCAAGGCTCGAATGTCTACAAGGCCCACAGGCACGCCCGGTGCTTCGCGATTTACCAGCGCCATGCGGCGACCGCTTCCTGCCTGTTGCCACAACATTTCGACGTTAAGTCGATAGCGGCGCGCGGTATATAGGCTTGAAGGCTGCAAAGCTCGTAGGAAAAAGCGCGGTGACAGTGAAAGCGCGTCGCTGACGACACGTTTCCAGCTGACTGCACGGGCTGCATGTTCAGGTATGGCGGGACACTGCGCCGGGTGAACGGCGCAGCAAACCGCCGCTATTACTTCCCGGTCACGCTCACACCGTAAAAGGAGTTCAAGCCAAACGGGCTGATCTTGAAATCCTGAACGCTGGTACGCATGGGTTGATAGACAGTCGAGTGCGCGATAGGGGTCATCGGCACTGCGTCTTTCAGCAGGTGTTGCGCCTGTTTGTACAGTTCGGTGCGCTTGGCCTGATCAGATGTTTCCTTGGCCTGATGGATCAACGTGTCGAAAGGCTTGTCGCACCACTTGGCAAAGTTGTTGCCGTTCAGCGCGTCGCAGCCAAACAGGGTGCCGAGCCAGTTGTCCGGGTCACCATTGTCGCCGCTCCAGCCAATCAGCATCGCGCCGTTTTCACCATTTTTGGCGCGCTTGATGTATTCGCCCCATTCATAGCTAACGATCTTGACGTTGAGACCGATTTTCTTCCAGTCGGACTGGAGCATTTCGGCCATCAACTTGGCGTTGGGGTTGTAAGGACGCTGTACCGGCATCGCCCACAGGGTGATTTCAGTGCCTTCCTTGACGCCTGCCTTTTTCAGCAAGGCCTTGGCTTTCTCGACGTCGAACGGCGCATCCTTGATGGTTGTGTCGTAGGACCATTGGGTGGGCGGCATGGCGTTGACGGCCAGCTGGCCTGCGCCCTGATACACGGCATCGATGATGCCTTGCTTGTTGACCGACATGTCCAGCGCCTGACGAACTTCCTTGATGGCCAGCGGGTTAGGCTCGTCGCTGCCCTTGATCTTGTCCATGGTGTTGTAGGCGATGTAACCCAGGTTGAAGCCTGCCTGATCAGGCATCTTCAGATTCTTGTCAGCCTTGAGGGGTTCGAGATCGGCAGGGCGCGGGTAAGCGGTGACCTGGCATTCGTTCTTCTTGAGCTTCTGCATGCCCACCGATGCGTCGGTGGTGATGGCGAAGATCAGGTTGTCGATCTTGACGTCTTCAAGTTTCCAGTAATCCTTATTGCCGGTGTAGCGGATGTTGGAATCTTTCTGGTAGCTCTTGAATACGAACGGACCCGTACCGATCGGCTGCTGGTTGATCAGTTCCGGCTTGCCTTCCTTGAGCAGCTTGGCGGCGTATTCTGCGGACTGGATCGAAGCGAAGCTCATAGCCATGTTCTGGATGAACGCGGCGTCGACGGTGCCAAGAACGAACCTGACGGTGTGATCGTCGATTTTCTCGATCTTCTTGATATTGGTGTCCATCGCCATATCGGTGAAGTACGGGAATTCGGTCGGATACGCTTTGCGGTACGGCATGTCCTTGTCAATCATGCGATTGAACGTGAACAGCACGTCGTCGGCGTTGAATTCGCGGGTCGGCTTGAAATAAGGCGTGGTGTGGAATTTCACACCCTCACGCAGATGGAACGTGTAGTTCAGGCCGTCTGGCGAGATATCCCAGCTGGTTGCCAAGCCTGGCACTACGGCGGTGCCGCCGCGTTCGAACTGGCTCAAACGATTGAAAATGGTCTCTGCCGCGGCATCGAAGTCAGTACCTGTGGTGTATTGACCCGGATCGAAGCCGGCAGGGCTGCCCTCGGAGCAGAACACCAGGTTCGATGCTGCGTGGGCGAAAGGTGCGCTGGCGAGCAAGCTGGCGCCGACCAGAAACGGAATGACCGCGTGTTTGAGCATGGTTGCCTCAGTTGTTGTCATTTTTGATTAGAGGGAACGACCTCGTGAGCCGATCCGTCCGATACTTATGCAGGGGCCATACCCAAAGCAAGGCAATGACGTCAAAGAAGCGACAAAGAGTGGCACGATCGTACAAGAATGTCGCGAAAGTGTAATTTTCTGGGCGGTTGATCGTTTGCGCGGTGCATTTTGAATCCGTTCGCGCACCATTCAGGCGCAACCGGGTGAGAAAAATGCACCCGGTTGGAGCCATGTTGTTACTTTGCTGTTCCCAGGCTGACACCGTAGAAGGGCGTCAGACCGAAAGGACTGATCTTGAAGTCCTGCACTTCCTGACGCATAGGCTGAAACACCCGTGAATTGGCAATCGGGGTGATCGGCACTTGTTGCTTGAGAATGTGCTGGGCTTGCTGATAGAGCTTGATGCGTTCATCGCGGTTGGTCGTGATCTTGGCCTGCTGCACCAGCTTGTCGTAGGCGGGGTCGCACCATTTGGCGTAGTTGCTGCCCTTGACGGCTGCGCAGCTATAGAGCACACCGAGCCAGTTGTCGGGGTCACCATTGTCACCGGTCCAGCCGTAGATCATTGCGTCATGCTCGCCGGCCTTGGCGCGCTTGATGTACTCGCCCCATTCATAGCTGACGATGTTGGCCTTGATCCCGATCTTCTCCCAGTCGGACTGAATCATCTGCGCAGACATGCGCGCATTGGGATTGGAGGCGCGCTGAACGGTCATGGCCCACAGATCGATCTTCGTCCCCGGTGCCACACCAGCTTCCTTGAGCAGTTGTCTGGCCTTGGTCACATCGTGTGGCGCATCCTTGATCGTCGGGTCGTAGCTCCACTGGCCAGGCGGCAGGGCGTTTTCGGCCAACTGGCCTGCACTCTGGTAGACCGCCTTGATGATGGCCGGCTTGTCGATGGCCATGTCCAGCGCCTGACGAACCTTGAGTTGATCAAGCGGCGCGTGGGTCACGTTGTAGGCCAGAAAACCCAGGTTGAAGCCTGGCTGACTCAGGACCTTGAGCTTAGGATCCTTTTTCATCTCTTCGATGTCCTGCGGACGTGGATAACCGCTGACCTGGCACTCACCGGCCTTGAGCTTCTGCATGCGCACGGCGGCATCGCTGCTGATCGAGAAGATCAGGTTGTCGATCTTCACATCCTCGGGCTTCCAGTAGTCGGTGTTGCCGACGTAGCGGATCTGCGAGTCCTTCTGGTAACGCTTGAACACGGAAGGCCCGGTGCCGATCGGCTTCTGGTTCAGCTCTTCCGCTTTGCCTTCCTTGAGCAGTTGGTCTGCGTATTCGGCGGATTGAATGGACGCAAAGCTCATGGCCAGGTTTTGTACGAACGCCGCATCAATGTTGTTCAGCGTAAAGCGCACGGTCTGCGGATCGACTTTCTCGACGCTCTTGATCGTCGTGTTCAGGCCCATGTCGGTGAAGTACGGCGACTCCGACGGGTAGGCCTTGCGGAACGGGTGATTGGCATCGAGCAGGCGATTGAAAGTGAACAGCACATCGTCGGCGTTGAAGGTGCGGGTCGGCGTGAAATAATCCGTGGTATGGAATTTCACGCCATCGCGCAGGTGAAACGTGTACGTCAATCCGTCAGGTGACACATCCCAGCGGGTAGCCAGCCCGGGCTCTACTTCGGTTCCGCCGCGCTTGAACTGGGTCAGGCGGTTGAAGACAGTCTCGGCCGAGGCATCGAAGTCAGTGCCGCTGGTGTACTGACTCGGGTCGAAACCGGCCGGGCTGGCTTCGGAGCAATACACCAGAGTGCTCGCCGCCTGGGCCATTGGTGCGCAGGCCAGCAGTGTGCCAGTCAAGAGCAGCGGTTTGAAAAGTGTGTGTCCCATGGATCCCTCGCGTGGTACGGCAGTCACCGTGCATGAATATCGATAATCAGATAGCCAGCGGATAGTGCCGTACTTGGTCGGGGTCGGACAACACGCTTACTTACCGGTCATTCTCTTCCACAAGTCCGCTAACGAGGTGCTTTCGAAAAAAATGTTCAGAAAGTTGCTGCTGTCCTGACTGAAACTCTGCAAGTCTTGCTTTGCGTTGCTCTGCAAGTCGGACTGGTATCGATCCAGCTCGCTCTTGAGTGCGGCCCGTTCGATTTGCGCCGGATTTGCCTCGGCCCATTCACGGACGACGGCGTCCTGCCAGTCACAGTCCATTGGGTGACTGAAAAACCGTGCGGCAACGCGGGCCGGATGCTCGATACCTTCTGTACCTTGCCATTGGCCCAGAAGAGCCTGACCCACTTGAAGCACTGCTTTTCTGGCAAGGATTGCAGCGAGCACATGCAAGGGATGTTGCGCGTGATCCTTGGCCAGCTGCGAATGTGACGGGTCGGTCGAGCCGCTGGTATTGGGGTCTTCGTCGAGCAGGGTTTGCAGATCGTCGACGCTGTTGCCCAGCCAGACGGCCAGACTTTGCATGGCGATACCAAACGCATTGCCAAGCAATCGCCCCGGCGTACCGATGAATGCGTAGAACTTTTCGACCTGTTCGGAGAACGGCAGGCTGGCCCATTGGTCGCGTGCTTCGAGGAACGCCTCGTAGCCCGCAAGCAGACGCTGATCCGGGTGCTCGCCGAGGATGATCAGGAGAATCTGGTCGCGCTCATAACGTTCGCCTGCCTTGAACGCCTCGAACGGCTTGTTGTCTGGCGAGAACAGAATGTTGCCCAGCGGCTCTGCGAGGCTGGCGATGATATCGCTGCCGCCGAACGTGCCGGTCACCAGTGGCCATTGGTGCTTGCAGTTGGCCTTGGAGGTCCAGGGCAGCACACGGGTGTGGCCGAGCTTGATCAGGCTCAGTTCTGCGAAGTTGGAGTGGGCGAAGAAGTCCTCGAGAATATGCAGCGCCGCTCCCATGTCCCGGAGACCGTCAGTGGAGTGTGGGCCAGCCTTTACGGCTGACTCCAGACCTGCGGTCATGATGTCCACCGAACGCTGAATGTTGCGTTTCATCGAGGTCTCATGATCGACCTGTAAAACCGGGTCTTCGGGCAGTACCCAGTCATCGAAATCGGCGTCGCGCTCTTTGGGGCTGGCCGGTTTGGGGTTGATGGCCTTGGGGTTATCGATGTGTTCAGCAGGCCGATAGACGCCGAGTCGCTCCGCTGTCACGACAAAGCGCGAGCGGTCGGTCTGCATCAGATCGGTGAATTCCTTCACCGCCAGCACGTCTACGATGCGGGTCAAGGCCTCGCGGGACAGCAGGTCAGGAAAGCTTTTCGGCATGGTCGTCGCCCGGACGATCTTCGGGTCGAGCAGTTGCGAATAGTCGCGCAGCCAGTTGCCGAAATAGATCGCGCGTATCTCGTCGGGTCTGAAACCTGCAGACTCGAGAACTGCCTCGATAGCGCCATGAGTATGCTTGTGTTCGTCGCCTTTCCCGGCTTCAAACGCCAATGGCGCGGGAAGTGGTTCGCTGTTTATGTCCGTATCCGGATTGTCGGCAACAGCAAAGCGTTCGGAAGTGCTCTCCGGGTGGTTCATCCTTGAATCCTTTGGGGTAAAGACGCGCTGCCGTATCGCTCGGTCAGGGCGGTGGTCTGTGAAATGAGTGCGTAGTTTCGCGGGCGGGGAGGCTGTCGCCAATCAGACGACACGCCGGCAAACGTAGGAGATTGCCGAGGCGCAGAGGGGTATCAAGAGTATGGGTGTGGGAAGTGGTTCGCAGGTGATGGAAAGTGGCGGCAGTCGAAACTGCCGCCGGGTGAATCAAGGCATCGCGACTTCAATCACGCCATCGGCCGCGACGCTGACCTGGCTGGTGCCGGCTTCGACATCCGGGGTTGGTGCCGCTTCGTCACGCAAGGATTTCGCCATCATCATGGCCGGCGCGCGCAGGTAAGGCTGCGGGTAGCCGGAGGTATTGAGGTTCAGGTTGACCAGCTTGTAGCCCGTGCCGCCCAGCGCTTCGGTGACCAGTTGCGCGCGAGCCTTGAACGCCGTCACGGCATCCTTGAGCAGGGCGTCTTCGCTGGTTTTGCGGGTCGATGGCGAAATAGAGAAGTCCATGCCGCCCATTTTCAGGTCCGTCAGCATCTCCCCGGTAAGCTTTGACAGGGCCGCGAAGTCGGCGCTTTCCAGACGCAGTTCGGCACGCTCGCGCCAGCCGGTGATTTTCTGGCCCTTGTCGTCGTAGACCGGGTAACTGTTGCGGCTGCCCTGACGGATTTTCACGTCCTTGACCTGGCGCGCCTGGCCCAGCGCTTTGTTCAGGGTTTCAGTGATCTGCGCCGCCAGTTTTGCCGGGTCGCTGTCCTGCGCTTCGGTGTACAGCGTCACGAGCATCAGGTCACGCTGGACTTCCTGATTGACCTCGGCACGCAGGGAAATCTGATTATAACGGGCTTCTTCAGCCAGAGCCGGCAGGCTGGACAGAGCAGCGGCCAGCGCGACGAACGCGGCAGCGGGGCGGAGATTGAACATGGGAGCTCCTTGTTATCAAACGTCCATCCAACGATTGCCGGATGGTGCAAAGCCTTGAGACTTTAGCCTTATACGCGGGTTTCTGCGATGACCAGACACTCTGGCGTGTGGTGCGATGACGCACTTTTCCAGTTTTGCCTCCCGCTTGGTTATACTCGTCGCGGTCCACCTGGAGCACTCATCAGGAGAGCTCATGCTCGCCCCCGTTCAAATGCTTTCAGCCACACGGCAAAACCTGTGGCGCCTGACATTCATCCGCATTCTGGTGCTGGCCGCGCAGGCAGGTTCGGTCGGGATTGCGTGGCTGTTCGATTTTCTGCCGTTGCCGTGGCTGCAACTGTCGATCACCCTGGGCTGTTCGCTGGTGCTGTGCGGGCTGACCGTCATCCGCCTGCGCACCTCCCTGCCGCTGACCGAGTTCGAGTACGCGCTGCAACTGGCCCTCGACCTGTTGATTCACAGCGCCTTGCTGTACTACTCGGGCGGCTCGGCCAACCCGTTCGTTTCCTATTATCTGGTGCCTCTGACCATCGCCGCCGCCACGCTGCCCTGGCGGTACTCGCTGATCCTGTCCGGCTTCGCGCTGACGATGTACACCATGCTGATGGTTCGTTCCTACCCACTGGAAACCGACGCCATCGCGCGGGAAAACATGCAGGTCTACGGCATGTGGCTGAGCTTTGCGCTGGCGGCGGGGGTTATCACTTTTTTTGCGGCGAAGATGGCCGAAGAGCTGCGTCGTCAGGAACAGTTACGGGCCGAGCGGCGCGAAGAGGGTTTGCGTGATCAGCAGTTGCTCGCCGTCGCGACCCAGGCCGCAGGCGCTGCCCACGAACTGGGCACTCCGTTGGCGACCATGAGCGTGCTGCTCAAGGAAATGCGTCAGGACCATAACGACCCCGCGTTGCAGGACGACCTGGCGGTGTTGCAGGAGCAGGTCAAGCAGTGCAAACAGACCCTCCAGCAACTGGTGCGCGCCGCCGAAGCCAATCGGCGCATGGCCGTGGAACAGCAGACTGCCACGCGATGGCTGGACGAATCGCTTAATCGCTGGCATTTGATGCGCCCGGAGGTGAGTTACCGCTTCTATCAGTTGGGCAAGGGCGAGGTGCCCATGCTGGCCCCGCCGCCGGACTTGACCCAGGCGCTGCTCAATCTGCTCAACAACGCCGCCGATGCCTGCCCCGACGGTCTGGAAGTCAATCTGGACTGGGACAGCGCAGAAGTCTGCATCAGCATTCGCGACCACGGCGCGGGTGTGCCGCTGGCGATTGCCGAGCAGATCGGCAAACCGTTCTTTACTACCAAGGGCAAAGGTTTCGGCCTGGGTCTGTTCCTGAGCAAAGCCAGTGTCACCCGTGCGGGTGGCTCGGTAAAACTCTACAGTCATGAAGAAGGCGGTACGCTCACCGAGCTGCGCCTGCCCCGTGACGCGCGAGGAGAAGAAGCATGAGTGATGAAAATCAGGTCGAAGGCGAAGAGCTGCCGCATCTGTTGCTGGTCGATGACGATGCAACGTTTACCCGCGTGATGGCGCGCGCCATGAGTCGGCGCGGATTTCGCGTCAGCACGGCCGGGTCGGCCGAGGAGGGGCTGTTGCTGGCGCAGCAGGACATTCCTGAATACGCCGCGCTGGACCTGAAAATGGACGGCGATTCCGGCCTGGTTCTGCTGCCCAAACTGCTGGAAATGGACCCGGACATGCGCGTGGTGATTCTCACCGGTTATTCGAGCATTGCCACGGCGGTCGAAGCCATCAAACGCGGCGCCTGCAATTACCTGTGCAAGCCCGCCGACGCCGACGACGTACTGGCTGCGCTGCTGTCCGAGCGCGCCAACCTCGACACGCTGGTGCCCGAGAATCCGATGTCGGTCGACCGCCTGCAATGGGAGCACATCCAGCGTGTGCTGGCCGAGCACGAAGGCAACATTTCAGCGACGGCGCGGGCGCTTGGCATGCACCGCCGAACCCTGCAGCGCAAATTGCAGAAGCGCCCCGTTCGGCGCTGATGAAGGTTTTTTCATAGTGATCGCGTAGGCGTTTTTTTGCTTCATTGTGCTCAGGCATCGTAGTTCCATAGAGAGCGAGCCTGAACCACATGAATCGCAATGCTGAATATTCGGTCGTCAACGATACGGTAAAAGGGGCCTTTTTCCCCCGTGTCTGGAAGCTGATAGCGCCGTATTGGCGCAGTGAGGAAAAGAAGTCTGCCTGGGCTTTGCTGATCGCAGTGATCGCCTTGTCACTGTTCAGTGTGCAGATATCAGTCCTGTTCAACAGTTGGTATCGGGACTTCTACAATTCGCTGCAGAACAAGGATCTGGCGGCGTTCACTCACCTGATCCTGTACTTCAGCGGGATTGCCGCCATCGCTATCCTGGCCGCCGTCTACCGCCTGTACCTGAACCAGATGCTGACCATTCGCTGGCGTCGCTGGCTGACCGAGCAGCACTTCGCCCGCTGGCTCGAGCACAAGAATTACTACCATCTGGAGCAGGGCGGTTACACCGATAACCCCGACCAGCGCCTGTCCGAAGACCTCAATGAATTCACCACCAGCACCCTCAGCCTCGGGTTGGGGTTGATGAGCGCCGTGGTCAGCCTGGTTTCATTTTCGGTCATTCTCTGGGGCGTATCGGGCAGCATCGAGCTGTTTGGCATCACTGTTAACGGTTATATGTTCTGGGCGGCCATGCTCTATGCGTTGGTGGGCAGCTTGCTGACGCACTGGATCGGCAAGCGCCTGATCCCGTTGAACAATCAACAGGAACGCTACGAGGCAGACCTGCGTTTTGCTCTGGTGCGCGTGCGGGAAAACGCCGAAAGCATTGCTTTGTCCGAGGGCGAAAAGAATGAAAATCAACGTCTGAGCGGGCGCTTCACGATGATCTGGAATAACTTCCGGACCTCCATGAAAGTCCAGAAGCGCCTGACCTTCTTCACGTCCGGCTATGCGCAGATCGCGCTGATCTTTCCTTTCATTGTCGCCGCGCCCCGGTATTTCGCAGGCAAGATCGAGCTGGGCGATCTGATGCAGATCAACTCGGCGTGCGGCAACGTGCAGGAGAACTTCAGCTGGTTCATCAGCGCCTACAGCACGTTGGCGTCATGGCGTGCCACGTCGGATCGTCTGCTGAGTTTCCGCCAGGCCATGACCGATCTCGAGGCGCAACAGCCGGCCATCAAGACGGTTTCCGGTGCGGATGCGCTGGTTCTTCGTGATCTTGGGCTGAGCATCGGCGAGGGGCGACAGTTGTTGAACGATGCCAACCTGCGCATCGGCGCAGGCGAGCGGGTCATGCTCAGTGGTCCGTCGGGCAGTGGCAAAAGCTCTTTGCTCAGGGCGCTGGGCGGCTTGTGGACAGAAGGCGCAGGTACGATTCAACTACCGGCTGGTCCTGCACTGTTTCTGCCGCAACGGCCTTATCTGCCTATCGGCACCCTGCGCGAAGCGATGAGTTATCCACAGCCTGCCGATCACTATCCGGCCGAGCGTTTTGCCGACGTGCTGATGCAGTGCCGTCTTGAGCATCTGGTGCCGCGTCTGGATGAAAGCAATCACTGGCAACGCTTTTTGTCGCCCGGTGAGCAGCAGCGCGTAGCATTTGCCCGCGCGCTGCTGATTGCACCGCGCTGGCTGTATCTGGATGAGGCGACTTCGGCCATGGATGAAGAGGACGAGACGGCGATGCATCGTGCAATCATCGACGGCCTGCCCGGGATCGGCCTGCTCAGTGTCGGGCATCGCAGCAGCCTGAAGCGTTTTCATGGTCGGCATGTACGCGTTGAGGGGCGCACCTTGATCGAACAATCGGCTTCCGAGCCTGTTTGAGGTCGGTCCTGTCCGGAGGTTGGCGCTTTTTGAGGGTGTGATCATACAACCGCTGAGCTATGATTAGCCCTTGTTTAGCAGTCCAGAGATCGATGTTGGATGGAAAATCAAAGCGCTCTGCCTCGTGCCCGCAGAAAACACCGCAGCCTCGCGCAGGAGCTGGTGACCGAGCTGTCCGAGCGTATTCGCAGTGGCCAGCTCAAGCGCGGCGATAAACTGCCCACTGAATCCGCGATCATGGAAGAGCAGGGCGTCAGCCGGACGGTGGTGCGCGAGGCGATCTCGCGTCTGCAAGCGTCCGGTCTGGTCGAGACCCGGCACGGCATCGGCACCTTCGTTCTGGACACGCCGAGCCCTAGTGGCTTTCGCATCGATCCGGCGACCATCGTCACCCTGCGTGATGTGCTGGCGATTCTGGAGCTGCGCATCAGTCTGGAAGTGGAGTCGGCAGGGCTTGCCGCTCAACGTCGCAGCGATGAGCAACTGGCAGCCATGCGCGCCGCGCTGGACGCGCTCAATGAAAGCGCCGCCCACGCGACCGATGCGGTGGCCTCGGACTTCCAGTTTCACCTGCAAATCGCGCTGTCGACCGGTAACCGCTATTTCACGGACATCATGACCCACTTGGGGACCAGCATCATTCCGCGCACGCGCTTGAATTCTGCGCGTCTGGCCCATGATGATCAGCAGCATTACATGGACCGGCTGAGCCGTGAGCACGAAGAAATCTTCGACGCCATCGCCCGCCAGGACTCCGACGCCGCCCGCGCCGCCATGCGCCTGCACCTGACCAATAGCCGCGAACGCCTGCGCCACGCCCACGAAGAAGCCGAATCGCAGCGGGCGTGAGGATCGGATGGACGCAGAGCGTCCAGAACGGCATGCCGACGCGGAGCGTCGCACGATAGTTGAGATCAGAGCACACACGTCCCCGTGGGAGCGAGCTTGCTCGCGAAGGCGGGCTCACGGCATACCCACGCAACGTGGATGAGCAGAATTCATGCCTCTCCGAAAAAACCCGAAAATCCCTGTTGAGTGATTTTATTATCAGTTGTACGATGACCTACGACATCGGCACTGGCCCGGTGATCTTCTAACAATTATGTCTCCAGGGTGTTCGAATAATGAATCCACAAGAACTGAAGTCCATCCTCTCTTCCGGTCTGCTGTCCTTCCCGGTTACCGATTTCAACGCACAGGGCGATTTTCATCGCGCTGGCTATATCAAACGCCTTGAGTGGCTGGCGCCTTACGGTGCAAGCGCTCTGTTCGCTGCGGGCGGTACAGGTGAGTTCTTCTCCCTGGCGGCCAGCGAATACTCCGAAATCATCAAGACTGCCGTCGACACCTGCGCCACCAGCGTGCCAATCCTCGCCGGTGTAGGCGGTGCCACCCGCCAGGCCATCGAATACGCTCAGGAAGCCGAGCGTCTGGGCGCCAAAGGCTTGCTGCTGCTGCCGCACTACCTGACCGAAGCCAGCCAGGACGGTGTTGCCGCGCACGTTGAAGCGGTCTGCAAATCGGTCAAGATTGGTGTGGTGGTCTACAACCGCAACGTCTGCCGCCTGACCCCGACCCTGCTGGAGCAACTGGCCGAGCGCTGCCCGAACCTGATCGGCTACAAGGATGGTCTGGGTGATATCGAACTGATGGTGTCGATCCGTCGCCGTCTGGGTGATCGCTTCTCTTATCTGGGCGGTCTGCCTACCGCCGAAGTCTACGCTGCGGCCTACAAAGCGCTGGGCGTGCCGGTCTACTCGTCGGCGGTGTTCAACTTCGTACCGAAACTGGCGATGGACTTCTACCACGCCATTGCCCGCGACGATCACGAGGCCGTCGGCAAGTACATCGACGATTTCTTCCTGCCTTACCTGGAAATCCGCAACCGCAAAGCCGGTTATGCCGTGAGCATCGTCAAGGCGGGCGCGAAGATCGCCGGCTACGACGCAGGCCCGGTCCGCGCGCCATTGACCGACCTGACACCGGACGAGTGCGACATGCTCGCCGCTCTGATGGACAAGCAAGGCAAGCAATAACACCTGTAACGCAAGAGCCGCTGAGCGATCAGCGGTTTTTTCGTTGCCCTGCATGATCTTTACAGGTGGCAGGCGTCATCGCCGTGACACTGCCAAGGGGCCTGTAACGCTACACCCAAAAAACAGCTTTACCCGCGTAAAAAAATAATCAGTGGGAGCTTTACCATGCAAAAGTCCAAGCCGACGCACGTCCGCTATTTGATTCTGTTGATGCTGTTTCTCGTCACCACGATCAACTATGCCGACCGTGCCACCATCGCAATCGCGGGTTCTAGCATCCAGAAAGACCTCGGCATCACGCCGGTCACGCTGGGCTATATCTTTTCTGCATTCGGCTGGGCCTACGTGGCCGGTCAGATCCCTGGTGGCTGGCTGCTCGACCGGTTCGGGTCGAAGAAAGTCTATGCCATGAGCATCTTCACCTGGTCGCTGTTCACCCTGCTGCAAGGCTACGTCGGTGAATTCGGCATTTCCACGGCGATCGTCGCGCTGTTCATGTTGCGCTTTCTCGTCGGGCTGGCCGAAGCGCCATCCTTCCCGGGTAACGCGCGCATCGTGGCGGCCTGGTTCCCGACCGCCGAGCGCGGCACGGCTTCGGCGATCTTCAACTCGGCGCAATACTTCGCCACCGTGCTGTTCGCTCCGTTGATGGGCTGGATCGTTTACACCTACGGCTGGCAGCATGTGTTCGTGGTCATGGGCGCGGTCGGGATCGTGTTCTCGATGATCTGGATGAAAGTCATTTACGGTCCGCGCAATCACCCGATGATCAACGAGGCCGAGTTCGAACACATCTCCAGCAATGGGGCGCTGGTCGATCTGGATCAGGACAAAGGCAAAGGCGCGCCCAAAGCAGCCAGCAGCGGGCCGAAGTGGGACTACATTCGCCAGTTGCTGACCAACCGCATGATGCTGGGCATCTACCTCAGCCAGTACTGCATCAACGGTATTACCTATTTCTTCCTGACCTGGTTCCCGGTGTACCTGGTTCAGGAGCGCGGCATGACCATCCTCAAGGCGGGCATGATCGCGTCGTTGCCGGCCATCTGCGGCTTCATTGGCGGGGTTCTGGGCGGGATCATTTCCGATTACCTGCTGCGCAAAGGGCACTCGCTGACCTTCGCCCGCAAGGCGCCGATCATCGGTGGCTTGCTGCTGTCGACTTCGATCGTGACCTGCAACTATGTGGACGTGGAATGGGTGGTCGTCGGCTTCATGGCGCTGGCATTCTTCGGTAAAGGCGTGGGCGCGCTGGGCTGGGCGGTGATGTCCGACGTTTCGCCCAAACAGATCGCCGGCTTGAGTGGCGGCCTGTTCAACACCTTCGGTAACGTTGCATCGATCACCACCCCGATTGTGATTGGCTACATCATCAGCAGCACCGGTTCGTTCAAGTGGGCACTGGTGTTCGTCGGCGCCAACGCGCTGGTGGCGGTGATCAGTTACATTTTCATCGTGGGTGAAATCAAGCGTGTGGAATTGAAAGAGCCGCCTGCCAAGGGGCCATTGCTGAACGATCCAGTCAGCGACCTTTCCGAAGCAAAATCCTGAGGAAACCGTGATGAACCTGATTCAACATGCCGATTCTCCACGCTACATCCGGTTGCATCCGCTGGATAACGTCGTGGTCGTGGTCAACGACCAGGGCGTGCCGGCCGGGACCGAGTTCGACAACGGCCTGGTGACCGTCGATAACGTGCCGCAGAGCCACAAGGTCAGCACCGTGGATCTGGCGGTCGGCGAGGCGATTATTCGTTACGGCCATACCATTGGTTACGCGCTGCAACCGATCCCGCGCGGCAGTTGGGTCAGGGAAGATCAACTGCGCATGCCGTCTGCGCCTGCGCTCGACAGCCTGCCGATGTCCGACGCGGTGCCGGAGAAACAGGCGCCGCTTGAAGGCTATACCTTCGAAGGCTACCGCAATGCCGATGGCACGGTGGGTACCCGGAACATTCTGGGCATTACCACCACTGTGCAGTGCGTGACCGGCGTGCTGGATCATGCGGTCAAACGCATTCGTGACGAATTGTTGCCCAAGTACCCGAACGTTGACGACGTGGCGGCGCTGACCCACAGCTACGGCTGTGGTGTGGCGATCACTGCCACCGATGCCTACATCCCGATTCGCACCGTGCGCAATCTGGCGCGCAACCCGAATCTGGGCGGCGAAGCGCTGGTCATCAGTCTGGGCTGCGAGAAATTGCAGGCCGGGCAGGTCATGCACGAAGGCGACAGCTCGGTGGACCTGAGCGATCCCTGGTTGTACCGGCTTCAGGACTCCAGCCACGGCTTCAATGAAATGATCGAGCAGATCATGGAACTGGCCGAGACACGCCTGAAGAAACTAGATCTGCGCCGTCGCGAGACCGTTCCGGCCTCGGAGCTGATCCTTGGCATGCAATGCGGCGGCAGTGATGCGTTTTCCGGCATCACCGCCAACCCGGCGCTGGGCTATGCCTCGGACCTGCTGTTGCGTGCTGGCGCGACGGTGATGTTTTCCGAAGTGACTGAAGTGCGTGATGCTATTTATCTGCTGACCTCCCGTGCGCAGGACCAGGACGTCGCTCAGGCGCTGGTTCGCGAGATGGACTGGTACGATCGCTATCTGGCCAAAGGCGAGGCGGATCGCAGCGCCAACACCACGCCGGGTAACAAGAAGGGCGGGTTGTCGAACATTGTCGAAAAATCCCTGGGGTCGATCGTCAAATCCGGCAGCAGCGCGATCAATGGCGTGCTTGGCCCTGGTGAACGGGTCAGCGGCAAAGGCCTGATCTTCTGCGCCACGCCGGCCAGTGACTTTGTCTGCGGCACGCTGCAACTGGCCGCCGGGATGAACCTGCACGTATTCACCACCGGGCGCGGTACTCCGTATGGTCTGGCGATGGCTCCGGTGGTCAAGGTGTCGACCCGCACTGAACTGGCCCAGCGCTGGCCCGACCTGATCGATATCGACGCCGGCCGCATCGCCACCGGACGCGCCAGCATCGAGGATCTGGGCTGGGAGTTGTTCCACTTCTATCTGGACGTGGCCAGCGGCAAGAAAAAAACCTGGACCGAACACTACCGCCTGCACAACGACATCACCCTGTTCAACCCGGCACCGATTACCTGACAGGGTGGGCCGCTGCGCGCTGTCTGAGCACAATCCGAAAGATTCTCTGAACTTTAGGGCGCTCTGTGGCCTCTTCTACTGTAGGGCGGCTGGTCTGGTCGCCTTCGTTGAAGGTGCAGGAGATTTCAAATGGGTTGGATATCGGAAAATCATTTGTGGTTATTTGCAGCGCTGACCGCCCTGATCGTGATTTCGGACATCTGGGCAGTCATGCGTATTCGCAAAAGCAAGACACAGTCTAGCAACAAGCTGATGTGGATCATCGTCGTCGTCGCCGTGCCGATCGCTGGCGTACTCGCTCTTATCGTTGCAGGTCCGCGTCATGTGGACACCCCTGCCAAACCTGAGCAGCAAAGCACCAAGTACTGACCCCGCCTTCGATAAATACCCCACCAGCCAGCGGGGTATTTTTTTCAGCGCCATTTTCCCCGCCCACAGACCCTCTGCATGGAAAGAGGCGCCGTCGACTGGCAAAAATAAAAAACTCTGCAATTCTTCTGCAATGACGAGGTGTTTATATGCTCGCCATCCAGACCCGAAAAGGAGAGAGCACATGTCGATCATCACCAAGTGGGCGTTGCAGGCGGTTGCATTATTTGTGCTGGGCTGGATGGCAGCAGTGACGGCGAGCTGGAGCAACAACGTTGCCAGTGGCACAGGAAATGACCGGCTGGCAGAGCTGAACAGTGGCGTACTGACGACGTCAGCAGTCGCCGGCTTGAGCGCTGCCACACGGGTTGAATGAGCCCGCCAGGCCATTACTTTTTTGCAGGCAAAAACATGGCCCACAACGGGGTGGGCCAAATGGGATTCATCAAAGGAGTGGGTTCAATTTACCCAGCCTGACGTGAAGAGGATGTGAAACGGATGTCATGGAAACGAGAACTGTTTCAAATTCAGGACAGCACTGAAAAGCGCTGAAAGAGGCGTGCAGCGGAGTGGTTGCAGAGTGCCCGTCGTACCCACGCGAGGCGTCGGTACAACAGGCAGCAAACGGATCAGCCGTATGACAGCGCTGATCCGCGATTCATGAGGAGAGTCTCAACGCTTCAGCGGGCCATGGCCCTGGCGCTTCGCTCTGGAGCGGCACGTTGCGTCATGTGAGGGAGTGGATGAGGTGCGTCGATTCGGGACTTCATGCGATCTGCGAACTCTCTGGCTTCCTGCCAGCTCCGGCAGCTCACCGGATAGTCATCCAGTTTTACAACCCAGTTAGCTCCGTACATACCTTCTTCAATTCGGATAAGCATGGTTGGCATCCTCCAGTCAGTAAGGTTGAATCTGTGCCGAGTCATCGGCGCGAAAGCAGACGACGAAATCCTGCGCCGAAAATCCGCGTTGGGCTACAAAAAATTACAAATCCCGATGAATGCGACTTATCGTCTAAAGCCCGCATCGGTGCTATGAAAAAGTTTGCACGCAGGCAGCCTGACGCAAGAATGTGACAGGCTGTGGAGGGCGAATCAGAACGCCAGTTTGAAGCCGATAATGCCCAGCATGACTGCCAGACAAGGGCGCAGCAGATCATCGGACACGCGGCCAGTCATGTGACTGCCCAGGTAGATGCCCGGTAGCGAACCCATCAACAGCCAGCCCAGCAATTCCCAGTTCATGTTGCCCATGCTCGCGTGGCCCAGACCGGCGACCAGCGTCAGCGGGACGGCATGCGCGATTTCTGTGCCTACCAGGCGTCGGGTGGGCAGCAGCGGATAAAGAATGAACAGCGCCACGGTGCCAAGCGCGCCCGCTCCGATGGACGTCAGTGCGACCATGGTGCCGAGGATCAGGCCGGTGATAACGGTCAGTACCGTCAGGCTGGTGCCACTGAAAAAGGAATGACCGTCGCCGCGGCCATGGGCGAAGGCCAGCAGCCTTTTCTTGAACAGAATGGCCAGTGCGGTCAGTAGCAGGACAAACCCCAGCGCCTGTTTGATGATTGCGTTCAGCGCATCAGGTGCCGTATGCAGCGAACTCAGAAACCACAGCGTCATGAGCACGGCCGGAACGCTGCCGAGGGTCAGCAGGCCAGTGACCTTCCAGTCGATATTGTCGTTTTTACGGTGAACCAGCACCCCGCCGGATTTGGTAATCGCGGCATACAACAGGTCCGTACCCACGGCGGTCGCTGGATTGATACCAAACCACAGCAGGATCGGCGTCATCAACGAGCCGCCGCCGACGCCCGTCATACCCACGATAAACCCGACTACCAGCCCTGCAACGACAAACCCCAGATTACCCGCTTCCATAACCAACCTTGTCAAACCAATGCATCAGGCAAAAAGTGCCGGGAAGCATAACGACTTGAATCCGAAATGGTTATGACGAAGTGATCTAACGTTATAACCGCTTGTCGCGGATGACAGCCGCTTCGGCGGCCTCGGCAACGCTTTGCAGGCGACGGGTCGGGCCGAGCCAGTCCACCAGCGCGTCGGCTTCCATGGGTTTGGCAATCAGATAGCCTTGCCCCTCGTCGCAACCCCATTGCTTGACCAGACGGCGAATCTCGTCGGTCTCGATGCCTTCCGCCACTACGCAATAGCCCAGCTTTTTGGCCAGGCCGATCAAGGCCTTGACCAGCCGCTGATCAGTCTTGTCCGACGCCAGATTGCGAATCAGCGACTGGTCCAGCTTGACCGTGGTGGCGGGCAGCTGACGCAGATAATTCCAGTTGCTGTAGCCCGTGCCGAAGTCATCGATCGCCACATCCATGCCCATCTGGCGCATGCGTTCCAGCTGATGGCGTACTTCGGCCGGGTTGTGCATCAAGGCACCTTCGGTGAACTCCAGCTCGAACCGGGTAGGGTCGATCTTGTGCTGACCCAACAGGCGAATCATCCGGTCGGTAAAGGCCGGGCCGGTGAGGTCTTCCGGGCTCACGTTGATGGCAATACGGAAGTCGAATCCTTCCTGCTGCCAGCTTGCGGCTTGTTCGATTGCACTCTTCAGAACCCACAGACTCAGCGGGCGCATCAGAGCCGTCTTTTCGGCCAGCGGGACGAACTCGGCCGGCCCGATGGGCCCAAGCGTCGGATGGTTCCAACGCAGCAAGGCTTCCACCGAGGTGCACAGGCCGGTATTCAGGTCGATGCGCGGCTGGTAAACCAGACGCAGCTGATCGTGAGCATGCACGGCGGTGGTCAGTGAGCTGAGCAATTTGAACGCACGCTGTTGCGCGGCATCGTAGTGCGGTTCGTACATCGCCCAGCCGAGCTCGCGGTCACGCGCGTCGTCGGCCGCGCTGATGACCATGCGCATCCAGTCTTGGTCATTATTATTCGGCTCGCGGTTCAGGCTCACGACGCCAAGGCCCACCTGCATCTGCACCGGAATACCCCGGCACTCTACGGGCGTCTCGAAGTTTTGCAGGATGGTGCGAAACAGATGTTCAGGCACATGGTCGTGAGGCAACAGAAAACCGAAGCGCGTAGGGCTGACTTTGTACAGCGGGCAGCCCGACGGCAACAGGCTCTCCAGACGGTTCTTGATCTCCGTCACCATGTCCTGGGAAAAGCTGTAACCCAGCGCCTTGACGATGTCGTTCAGGAAGGTGGAAGAGATCATGTCCACCGCCACCAGTTGGTAATCGATACCGGATGCCAGCGCCTGATGAATGTCTTCCTCCAGACGCGACCGGTTGTACAAACCGGTAGGCTGGTCGATGAAGCAACTGAGCCGCAGGCTGACGATGCGCTTCATGACCAGGGACGCAAAGCCCATGAGCATCTTCGTCTGATGCGCAGTCATCGGCTCGCGAGGCTGGGTGTCGATCACGCACAGGCTGCCCAGCGCCAGGCCGTCATCGGTAATCAGCGGGGCGCCGGCGTAATAGCGAATATCAGGATGCCCGGTGACCAGGCCGTTGTTCACGAAACGTTCGTCGAGCGTTGCATTGGGGACTTCGAAGAGCAGATCGGAAAGGATCGTGTACGCACAGAAAGACACGTTACGTGGTGTCTCTCTGGCCTTCAGGCCAACCCTGGCGCGAAACCACTGGCGATTTTCGTCAACGATGGAGACCAGTGCGATGGGCGACTGAAAAAACGCAGCGGTCATCGACACGATTTCGTCCAGTACATCGTCTGAGGTGTCTTCCAGTACACACAGCTCCCTGATGCGCAACAGGCGTTGCGTTTCATTCATCGGGATAGGGGCGCTGGCGTTCATAGAATTCTCGCTGGGTGCTCAATGATGACTATTTGACATCACGAGACTCACTTTAACAGACGAAAGAATTTCGACTACAGGCGCGCGACAAACAGTTAGTCGGCCGACGCATGGTTTTTTTGAGGGGGTTTTGTCCTACAAGCCCGGCGAACAAGGCTGTGCCCCATTATTTTCAGGGCTTTATAGCCATTACCGTTCGTCGCTTGCTAGTGAATCAATGCAAATCAGCGTTGCAGCTGTGCACGCCAGTGGTCGCCGAGCGCATTTGTGTGAAGTCCTTCATGAATATTCGCGTCGGTAGGGAATTTTTCGGTTTGCGAAATGTCTTTGTCGCACCTGATACAAGTTGCGACAATTTTTACAATTCAGTTGCGCTGTCTCAGGGGTCGCTCAGCGATTTTTGCGGCCCGCAACCTTGCACGCTCCATCCAGCAACAGCCCTGCGTGACCGTTTACACCGCTAATCTGTTCCCTGCTTCAGTGACCTCATGCTCATCCGCCAGGGTGATCGTGAATCATGCCCGTGTGGGCTGTTTTCAGCTATCCAGACCTGCTCCGAGACCTTGAATATGGACGTTCGCCAATTTGAATTTCTGTCGCGCCAGCCTTCGGCTCAGGTGGCTCCGCGCGCCAACTTCATGGGGATGCCCAAACGCCTGCTGGCATTGCTGCTGGCGAACGTCATGTTCTGGCAACCGGTCTGGGCGCAGGCCGAAGGCATCGCGGTCAGCGGCACCACCAACACGTCCGTAGGCCAGGCCGGCAATGGCGTGCCGGTGATCAACATCGCCGCACCCAACGGGGCAGGTTTGTCGCACAACCAGTACCAGCAGTACAACGTCGACAGCAAGGGCGTGATTCTCAACAACGCGACCAATGCCGTACAAGCCACCCAGTTGGGCGGCAATATTCTGGGTAACAGCCAGTTGGGCGGGCGCGCCGCCAGCACCATCCTCAATGAAGTCACCGGCGCCAATGCCAGTCAGCTCAACGGCTATACCGAAGTGGCCGGGCAGGCGGCGCGGGTTATCGTTGCCAACCCGTATGGTGTGAGCTGCAACGGTTGCGGTTTCATCAATACCCCACGCGTCACCCTCAGCACCGGCACGCCCGTGCTGGACGCGAACGGCAAGCTCGATCACTTCGCAGTGGACGGCGGCAGCATCAGCATCGACGGCAAAGGCCTGGATGCGAGCGCGGTCGATCAGTTCGACCTGATCACCCGTTCGGCGAAGATCAACGCGGATATCTACGCCAAACAATTGAACGTCATCACTGGCGCCAACGACGTCAACGACGACACGCTGGCGACCACGGCGCGTGCCGGCAATGCTGCCGACAAGCCGCAACTGGCGATCGATTCCTCGGCGCTGGGCGGCATGTATGCCAATGCGATCAGGCTGGTCGGCACCGAGCAGGGCGTCGGCGTGAAGACGGCGGGCAACATGGCTGCCAGCGGTGGCGACATCCAGATCGACGCCAACGGCCACCTGAACATGGCGCAGGCCTCGGCGCAGGGCGCGCTGAACGTCAACGCGCCCAGCGTCGAGATGACCGGCAAAACCTACGCGAGCAGTGTCAACGTGCGTACCCCAGGCGAGCTGGTCAACCAGCAAAGCCTGGCGGCACGCGAGCGGGTCGAGATCAGCGCGGGCAAAGTGACTAATGCGGGCACCATCGCCTCGGGCATCGAAGCCGACAACAGCCGCAACGCGACGGGCGACGTCACGATCAGCGCGCCAGTGGTCGCCAACACCGGCAATATCGAAGCCAGCCGCGCGCTGACCGTCAATGCGGCACAAACCCTCAATAACCAGGGCGTGGTGCAAGGCGGTGCGGTCAGCCTGACCAGCGGCCAGATCACCAATCAGGGATTGGCGGCGCGCCTTGTCGGCGAACAGTCGCTGTTCATCTCGACCCCCGCCATCGTCAACCTGTCTGGCGTGATCCGCTTCGCGAGCGGGCAAGCGGCCAGCTTGCAACTGGACAGCCTCGACAACCGCGACGGGCTGATTCAGGCAACGGGCGGCAGCCTGGCGATCAGCGCAGGTGCGCTGGATAACAGTGGCGGTCAGATCGACGCTGATAGCCTCACGGTTGCCTCCACAACGCTGAATAACCGTTCCGGTCTGCTGTCGGCACGAGCAGGTAATGCACGGGTGACGGCGAGCACCACGCTGGACAACACCGGCGGCACCGTTCAGGCGCAGAACTTGCTGAGCGTTGCCGGTGGCACTGTCGTCAACCAGAGTGGCAGCCTGCTGGGGGCGGGCATCGACGTGACGGCGCCGGGCGCGCAGATCGACAACCGTGGCGGCCTGATTCAGGCATCGGCTGGCGACCTGGCGATCAGTGCAGGTGCGCTGGATAACAGTGCTGGTCAGATCGACGGCAACCGCCTGACCATTGCGTCCACCACGCTCGACAACCGCTCCGGCCTGCTGTCGGCCCGTGCGGGCGATGCGAATGTGACCGCGCGCGACACGCTGGATAACACTGGCGGCACTGTTCAGGCGCAGAACCTGCTGAGCGTCACCGGCGGTAATGTGCTTAACCAAAGCGGCCGCCTGCTGGCGGTCACCGGCAACCTCGGTCTCAATGCCACAGGTCTGGATAACCGCAGCGGCAGCGTGCTGGGAGCGGGCGTCAACGTCAGCGCACCGGGCGCGCAGATCGATAACCGTGGCGGCAGAATCGTCGGTGACCGCATCGACCTGAGTGCCGCCGGTCTCGACAACCGCGAGCAGGGCCTGCTGGCCGCCGGAGCGCAAGGCATGGCCCTGCGCTTCGCCCCGACGGCAAGCCAGGCGCAGTTGCTCAACAGCAGCGGCCAGATCCAGAGTGACGGTGACCTGCAGGTCAGCGGCGCATGGCTGGACAACAGCGGCGGTACGCTGCTTGGCCAGAGCGTGCTGATCGACGCGCCGCGCCTGATCAACGACAGCAATGGCGCAGTGGTCAGCAGTGGCGGCGACGTGACCCTGACAGTCAACAACCTGCTGAGCAACATGACCGGCATCATCGATGCGGGCAGCCGTCTGGTCACGCTCAGCGGTGCGTCCGAGCTCGACAATCAGGGCGGCAGCATTCGTGGCAATCAGCTGAACCTGCAAGCCACCACCCTGCGCAACAGCCAGCAAGGCCAACTGGTCGCAGGCAGCGGCGGGCTGGTCTACACCGGCAGCACGCTGGATAACAACGGCGGTACGCTGCTTGCGAGTGGCGGCACCACCCGGCTGGAGCTGGGCAACGGCGCGGTCAGCAACGTCGGCGGGACGATTCAGGGCGACACCGTGCAGGTTACCGCCGGTTCGCTGGACACCAGCAGCGACGGCAGCAAGGCGGGCATGGTCTCCAGCCTGGTCGACAGCCTGACCCTGAGTGTGGATTCGCTGACCAGCGATGCGGGCAAACTCTTCGCCAGAACCGCGCTGGTATCGACCGGCACCACGCTGTCGAACACCAACGGCAGCCAGCTAAGCGGCGACAGCGTCAACCTCACCGCCGCCAACCTGATCAACCGTGGCGGCCTGATCGAATCCAACACCACGCTCACGTTGCAAGGCGGTTCGCTGGACAACACCGCGGGGCAATTGAGTGCCTTGGGCAACCGGGTCAATAACAGCACCGGCCTCAACAACACGGGCACCAGTGCACTGCGGGCGCTGAGCGCCGATACCAGCACCTTCGATTTTGCCGGCAGCATCACCAACCAGAACGGCCATATCGACGTCGGCAACACCGATTTTGCGCTCAAAGCCGATGCGCTGGACAACCGCGCCGGCAGCATCGAGCACGCCAACACCGGCCTGCTGACCCTGGATTTCAACCGGGTCACCGGCGCAGGCGGCAGCATTACTGCGCTGGGCAGCGGTGACTGGAATTTCGGCGCCGTTGACGGGCTGGGCAACGTGCAGCTCAACAACGCACTGACCTACACCAGCGATTCGCTGGCGCTGCTGGCCGGTGACCGGCTGGCGAGCGGCAGCGGTCTGACCCTCAACCTGAACAGCCTCAACAACGCTGGCGAACTGCTCAGCGATGGCGACCTGACCCTCAACCTGAACGGCGACCTGACCAACAGCGGCCGTCTGTCTGCGCAAAACCTGCTGACCCTCACCGCCAACAACGTCAGCCAGAACGGCGGCCGCATCGGCGCGGGCAGCGACACGCGCCTGAACCTCGGCGGCACCCTCGACAACCTCGGCTACCTGACCGCCCGCCAGAACCTGCGCATCGACGCGGCACAGATCGACAACCGTGGCACGCTGGGCGCGCAAGGCAACGTCAACCTCAATGCCGGCAACGCCATCACCAATAGCGCCGACTCGCTGCTGTTCAGCGGCGGCGCCATGGCGTTGCGCACTGGCACGTTCAGCAACCTGTACGGCGACGTTTACAGCCGTGGTGACCTGAGCGTGGCCAACCTCGACGGCAGCGCCGCGCAGCGTTTCAGCAACCTGTCCGGCACCGTGGAAAGCGAAGGCTCCATCGCCATTAACGCCGCCGCCGTGGAGAACGCCAAGGCCGAGTTCGAACTGGGGCAGAGCATCGTCACCGGCAGCCTGGACTGGCAGTGCAGCCAGCACTGCGGCGGTCACGACTCGTTCAAGCGTGGTCACATCATCATTAACCAGACCTTTGTCGAAAGCGCCATCAAGGACTCGCCGTCGGCGCGTCTGGTCGCCGGCAAAGACCTCGAGGTGCAGGCCGACAACGTGCAGAACCGCTACAGCCTGCTGGCGGCCAACGGCAACCTGACAATCACCGCCAACGACCTGCTCAACCAGGGCGCTTCCGAGCGCACCGGGCAGAACACCATCAAGATCAGGGCGCAGGGCCGGGTCAACACCGGCTACTGGGATCAGATGGATTTCATCGACGTCCCGGCCTTCAATGCCGCCGTCGCAGCCGGCAACTTCGACCCGGTACGCTTTGAAGAGCTGAAAAGCCGCTCTACCGACAGCCGCTTCATCGAGCAAAGCAACGTCACCGTCTGGAGCGACGATCCGCAACCCAAGTACGCTGCCACGCTGCAAGCCGGTGGCACGGTCAACCTGAACGTCGCGCGCACCGTGCAGAACGGTTAACACCCCCGAAATACTCACCGGCACCCTCGGCGAGGATCAGACCGCCCTCAAGGTCGGCGGGCTCGACATCACCATCAACAAGCAGGCCACCGATGCCAGCGCCGCCAGCGTGGCGTCCGTCCAGCCGGTGCAGCGCGTGGCTGCCGATGGCAGCGTGCAGACCGTGTTCACCCCGGTGGATTACAGCGGCATTCCGTTCGCCGCCGTAGACCCGACCGCAGGCGCGACCTTCCAGCTGCCGAAAGGCGACTACGGGCTGTTCATCCGCAACCCCGATCCGACCAGCAACTACCTGATCGAGACCAACCCGAACCTGACCAACCTGTCGCAGTTCCTCGGCTCGGATTACCTCCTCAGCCGCCTCAACATCAACCCCGACAGCAACTGGCGTCGGCTGGGCGATGGCCTTTACGAACAGCGCCTGATCCGCGACGCGGTACTGGCGCAAACCGGCCAGCGCTTCCTCGCTGACGGCCTGGGCAGCGACTACGATCAGTACCGCTACCTGATGGACAACGCCCTCGCCAGCAAAGACGCCCTGAACCTCAGCCTCGGCGTCTCGCTGAACGGCGAACAGGTCAGCGCCCTGACCCACGACATCGTGTGGATGGAAAACCGCGTCGTTGACGGCCAGAAAGTCCTCGTCCCCGTGCTGTACCTGGCCCAGGCCGACTCGCGCAACGTGCGCGGCAACAGCCTGATTCAAGGTCGTGACCTGAACCTCATCTCCGGCGGCGACCTGATCAACGTCGGCACCCTGCGCGCCAGCAACAACCTCAACGTCAGCAGCGGCGGCAGCATCTATCAGGGCGGCCTGGTCGACGCCGGCAACAACCTGCAGATGACCGCGCAGGACAGCATTCGCAACGCCATGGCCGGGGAAATCCGTGGCGGGCGTGTCAGCCTCACTGCTGTCAAAGGCGACATCCTCAACGACCGTACGGCGATTCAAGTCGGTGACGGCGTCGGCATGCGCACTGTGACCGACACCGGCAGCACCATCACTTCCCGGGAAAACCTTGCCCTCAACGCCGGTCGCGACATCACCAATTACGGCGCCATGAGCGCCGGTGGCGACGTGTCGCTCACGGCCGGTAACGACATCAACCTGCTGGCCAAAACCGACAGCAGCAAGAACTACCAGATCATCACCGGCGGTCGTAAATCGACCATGACCACCGACGTCAAGAACCTTGCGTCCACGGTCACTGCCGGTGGCAACGTGAACATCGACGCGGCGCGCGACGTCAACGTCCTCGCCAGCCAGGCCAAGGCCGGCAATGACCTGCCCCTCAACGCCGGCCGCGACTTCAACGTCAGCTCGGCCAGCGACTCGCACAACGTTGAAACCCGCACCAAACACAACAAGACACGCACCGTCGAAGAAAACGGCCGGACCACCCAGCTCGCCAGCGAACTGACCGCAGGCAATAACTTCACCGCCCAAGCCGGGCGCGACACCAAACTCGTCGCCAGCAAGATCACCGCCGGCAACGAAGCGTACCTGTACAGCGGCAACACCCTGAGCCTGCTCGCTGCGCAGGACAGCACGCATACCCTGTACGACATGAAGAAAAAGGGCAGCTTCGGAGCCAAAAAAGCCCAGCGCGACGAAGTCACCCAGACCACCAACGTCGGCACCGAAATCCGCACCGCAGGCAACCTGACGTTGGCAAGCAATGGCGACCAGCTGTATCAGGTCGCCAAGCTGAACAGCGGCAAGGACCTGACCCTGCAAAGCGGCGGCGCAGTGACCTTCGAAGGCGTGAAAGACCTGCACGACGAGAGCCATACCAAGAGCAAAAGCGACATGGCCTGGTTCTCGATGAAGGGCAAAGGCAACACCGACGAAACCCTGCGCCAGAGCGAACTGGTCGCCCAGGGCCAGACCGTGATTCAGGCCGTGAACGGGCTGAAGATCGACGTCAAACAGGTCAACCAGCAAACCGTCAGCCAGACCATCGACACCATGGTCAAGGCCGACCCGCAACTGGCGTGGCTCAAAGCGGCCGAGCAGCGCGGCGATGTGGACTGGCGGCAGGTGAAAGAGCTTCACGACTCGTTCAAGTACAGCAACTCAGGCATGGGCCAGGCGGCGATGCTGGCGGTGATCATCATTGTCACTGTTGTGACGGCGGGTGGGGCGAGTGCGCTGGCGGCTTCGGCGGGCAGTGCAGTGGGAGCCGGGGCCGGTAGCACCATGGCTGCTGCAACAGCGGCCACCGCCGCAGGCCTGGGCAACGTAATGGCCACCGCCGCACTGACCTCCATGGCCAGCACCGGTGCGGTCAGCGTCATCAACAACAAAGGCAATTTGGGCGTCGCGCTGAAAGACACCTTCGGCAGCGACAGCCTGAAAAACGCCACCATCGGTGCACTGACCGCTGGCGCGTTGAACTACGCAGACAGCACCTGGTTCCAGGGCGCGAGCCCGGCCAATGGCGACGGTGCGAAAGTCATCGGTTCCGGGCCGGTGCAAAACCCCGGCTACTCCAAGGAATGGCTCAGCTGGCAGAAGGCGCAAGACGCGGTCGTGCGCAGCGGTACGCACGCGGTTATCGAAAGCGGCATCTCCACCGCCATCAACGGCGGCAGCCTGAAAGACAATCTGGGCTCCGCGCTGGTGTCGCAAGGGTTTGATCTGGCCGCTGCTGTAGGCAACAAAAACCTGGGCGACTTTGCCGACTACATGGACCTGGACCCCGGCTCGGCAGAAAAAAATATTCCTGCACGCCATGCTGGGCGGCGCATTTTCAGCGGCTCGCGGCGGCGACTTCAAGACCGGCGCCATTGCTGCCGGTGCGGCTGAGGGGTTGACGGGGATCGCCAACGAAAACCTCGGCAAGTATCTGGACAGCCGCTTCGTAACGGATGACCAGTTCCGGGTGGCGACGGCGCAGATCGTGGGTATCGCAGCGGGTTCGCTGGTCAACGGCGACCCGAACGACGCGGCGTGGGTGGCGGGGAATGTTGAGCGGTATAACGCTCAGTTGCAAAGGCCCCAAACGGCCGCATTGCAAAAACTGAGGGAGCTCAACCCTGAGCTTTCGGATCGTTTGACTGATGCTGCGTGCGCATTGTCCCAGTGCGCCGCTTCGATTCCGGTTGATGATCCACAATACGGTAAATTCAAGGCGCGTCAGGACCGCGGTGAAGGCTACAAGACCGAAATTGCAATGCTGCAAGCGACGGGAGAGTTTGACGGCCGTAGCTGGACAGATCGAAGTGATGATTTCCTGAATTCCCACGGAAAATGTGTTCAAGCTACAAATGCGGGGGTGGATACCGCCTCAGGCATTGCAGGTGGCGTAGCCAGCTATGCCGGCATGATGGCGACCTCTCCGGTCTGCGTAGGCATCGTGACCTGCGCTTTGCCAGCGGGATTTGGGGTGTTAGGCACCCAGCAGTTGGTAGGCGCGTGGGACTCCGCAAGTCAGATCAATGCTGGCTTCACATCCGACCAGCCTGGTCGGGTGCAGGCTGCTTTTCAGCTTGAGACGTTCCCGGGCGAGTCGAGCATAACCAAGGACCTGGCAGCCAATGCCGGTAAGTCCGTGCTCGAAATGAGCGCGTTTGGATTGGCAGCGAAGTATTTCAATGGTCTTTCTGCTGCGGATGAGGTGGTGTTTCCGTGGGGCGGTGAGAGCATTGCTGGTGCAAAAGCTACTGCTACAACGGGAGAAGTTGTAGCTACTGAAGCCACAAGTGCAAATGCCCAAGCTGCATTGAGAGCGAAACTATCAGGGCTACAAAAAGCTCAAGAGACAGCAGCGGTCACTAGAAAACTGCCTGATGGCCGTATTCGTTACTACACACAAGAGGTTCCTGTAAGGACAGAAGGACCTACTCGGGGTGCTTCTTTCGCCACGGAGTTTGATCCTGAAACGGGCAGTACGAGGCAATGGATGGAAAGCTATGACCATGCAGGAGAAGTAATCCGTGTCCACCCGAAAAGTATTAATGGGCAGCCGGTTGATGCTCAGCACTACCCTCCGACCGGAGCAGAGCTAAAGAGTTGGGGGCAGCAATGAGCATGGAAGACATAGTGGCTGACAGACTTGGAAGAGTAGTTGCTGATGGATTTGATATTTTTAAAATATCAAAAGAGGCACTTGATATTTACCAAGATCCAAACCTTTCTCTCACAAAAGATTTAGACATTGCGTTGTTGTCACTAATGGCAATGGTCGAAGGGCCAGAGTTTGAGATGACGGAAAAAGAATTTTATGATTTTTTATCTGATATTCGACAGATGTAGTTTTCAATATACCCAACTTGATCAGGCACTATCGACACCGGCCTTGCGAACCAACCGGTTGTTGGGACTGACGGAAAACCAATACCAGTTTACTCAGAGAAGCTTAAGGAGACGCTGATTTATTCTAAAACCCAGCTGTTGCCCCCAGATAAATCAAGGCCTCCAGAGCGTTGCAGGGACGAAAAATCGAATAAATCAGCGCCTCCTTAACAGCCCTTATGCCACACAAGAATTTCCATCGACACCCATTGCGCATGGCTTTCCCGATATCGTTGATAACTATGCAGGCAGCGCTACTAAATTCTCCCTCCGCAACGGTTCGTCGCTTTACCAGGCAGCAGGTAGTTACAATGGGGTCGCAGGTAGATTTGAGTGGATTGTAGATCCAAATTTGGGTGGTGTAACACACAGAATATTTGTGCCAAATGGAACTGTTAATGGGATACCGGTGAAACCATGATTCAAACAATTTTTGAGCGTATTAATAACTATGGTTTAACTGATTGGGCCGTTCTACTCCAGGGATTCTGTGGCGTTTCTGGTGTATTGGGTCGATTACCAGCGTTTTGTGTGAGAAATTTTGCAAATGCTGAGCTTGAAAGGTTTGATAAGAATCACCCGTTGCTCGAGGTAATTATTAGCTTAGGGAGCCGCTGATTTATTCGATTTTTCGTCCCTGCAACGCTCTGGAGGCCTTGATTTATCAGGGGGCAACAGCTGTGCTTTAGAATAAATCAGCGTCTCCTTAGGGAGGCGCTGATTTATTCGATTTTTCGTCCCTGCAACGCTCTGGAGGCCTTGATTTATCTGGGGGGCAACAGCTGGGTTTTAGAATAAATCAGCGCCTCCCTAGGGAGGCGCTGCAAAAATAGCCAACTGTCCCCACCCTTGGCACACTAAGTTCCTTCAACAGCCTCCCTCTCCGTGAGCGTTACGCGCGTGCAGAAGACCTTCTCCGAACTCGAATATACCGGCAAGAAAAAGCAGACTCGCCGAGATCGCTTCCTGGCTGACCTTGAACAGTTGGTGCCCTGGGCCCTGCTGGAGGCGCAAGTGGCGCCGTTTTATAGCAACACCGCAGGCAAGCGCGGACGCCCTGCGATAGGGGTGTCGCGCATGTTGCGCATGTACGTCGTGCAGCAGTGTTTCGGTTTCTCCGATGAAGGTTGCGAAGATGCCGTCTACGACAGCCAGGCCATCCGCGGTTTTATGGGTATCGACCTGGGTCGCGAGTCTGCACCGGATGCCACCACCTTGCTGCGTTTTCGCCGCTTGCTGGAAGTCCATCAGCTAACCCGGCTGCTGTTTGAAACGATTAACCAGCATCTGGCCAGCCGGGGGCTGCTGCTCAAGGAAGGCACTATCGTCGACGCTACTCTGATCGCCGCGCCGCCCTCGGTCAAGAACCGAGAAGGCAAGCGTGATCCTGAGATGCATCAGGCCAGGAAAGGCAATCAATGGCACTTTGGGATGAAGGCCCACATTGGTGTAGACGCCACGTCGGGGCTGGTGCACAGCGTAGTAGGGACGGCCGCTAACGTGGCGGATGTCACCCAGGTTGGCCAGTTGCTTCACGGTGACGAAACCTATGTTTCGGGTGACGCTGGATACACCGGTGCGGCCAAGCGACCGGAGCATGCTGAACGGGACGTTATCTGGTCGATTGCAGAACGGCCAAGCAGTTACAAGCAGCACGGCGAAGGCAGCGTGCTGTATCGGGTCAAGCGCAAAATTGAATATGCCAAGGCGCAACTGCGTGCCAAGGTCGAGCACCCCTTCCAGGTAATCAAGGTGCGCTTCAATCATCGCAAGGTTCGCTACCGTGGGCTGGAAAAGAATACAGCGCAGTTGTTCAGTTTGTTTGGGTTGGCCAATCTGATGCTGGCCAAGCGGTATTTACAACAGACGGCAGGATAAATCCGTCTGAAAGGCGGGACTGGCCCGCCTTTCAGCAAAATGAGGGCAGAAATCTGCTCGAGAAACGTAAAATAAGGCCGGCAGGTTGAAAAAAACCGGCTTGGAAATGGGGACGGTGCGAACGGGTTAATTGTTCAGCGTCTCCCTAGGAGGGTGTAGACAAAATCATGTAGTGAGTCGGCGCGCGAGTATTCGAGCCTCGGCCAACCAAACCCATGCCTCGCTTACCGCAAAAAGGCGATCATGATGCATGATCAGTCGCCGAGCTCTCTCATTCCAGGCATGAGTTCGCTCCACTACCCATCGCTTGGGCATGACCACAAATCCAGTCTGAACAGGCTCCACGGAAAATAGATCGCCTTGTTCAGAGTGCCATTGCCCTGTTCTTCTGTTATTCGGGCCACGGATCACTTGAACATCGATAGCGTGCAGTTGATGGGTGCGCTGTGCCCATTTTCCTGCGTACGCACTATCAACAAAAAGCGTGCTCAGTGACGGATATTTTTCCTTCGAGTACGCCACCGCATCATCCGCCGCGTCACGATCCTGCACGCTTGCAGCACTGATACTGACAGCCAGCAGCAGGCCCAATGTATCGACAATCAGACTTCGTTTACGCCCCTTCACTTTTTTGCCTGCGTCGTAGCCGCTGTCACCGCCTTGAGGAGAACTGCGGGTCGACTGTGAATCCAGGATCGCTGCTGACGGGCTGTCAGCGCGTTCTTCCCGCTCACGCCATTGAGCTCGCAAGCGATCATGCATTTGCTCGAACTTGCCTTGAGCGCTCCACCGGCGGAACGTTTTGTAGACATTGTCCCAATGAGGAAAATCGCGGGGTAGCATTCGCCATGAGCACCCCGTGCGTACGACATAGCAACAGGCTTCCAGCAACGTGCGCCGAGAGTGAAGCGGTGGCACTCCTCGTCCGCCCTGGCTTTCAAACAGGTCGGCGACCAGTGCCCACTCGGTATCTGTCAAGCAACTCGGATATAGCTGCTCCGGCAGTTGGCGGCGGTGGGTTTCATTGTAGCCATAGGCTTTATTAGGTTCAGGTGACTGAAAACTTCCCTTGGCCCGCTGCTTTACACGCGTAATCCCTGCCATTTTCAACGCTTTTGCAAAGGTGTCGGGATGCGCAGTGATACCGGTTTCGGCGAAGAATACGAGCGCCAATTCGGCCTGGCTGGAATAGGGCTGTGCATGAGCGAGTTTCACCAGCACGGGATAGTGCTCGGCGGCAATCGAGCGAGGACGTCCGGTTTTAGGCATGGCTTGAGGGCTATTCAGACAAGGGAGTGAAAGTTTAATTTATTTTGTCTACACTCTCTAGGGAAGGTCTGAAAAAGCCTTTTCTTCAAAAGTCGAAGCCAGTAAATACAGGCGCTCCAGCCCGGTTCCTCTCCAAAAAAATGGGCTTTTTCAGAGGATACTTAGGGAGACGCTGATTTATTCTAAAACCCAGCTGTTGCCCCCAGATAAATCAAGGCCTCCAGAGCGTTGCAGGGACGAAAAATCGAATAAATCAGCGCCTCCTTAGGCGTTGTACTTGCGACATCACCACCCGCCGTCGTGCCCGTACCAGCCAAACCCGGCCCTTTTGCACCATTTTACAGCAGGACAATATCGGACTGACCCTATTGCCTACCTCTCTTCTAAAAGTGCTGAAACAACCCTTGCACAAAACAGTTTCATTTCGAACTCATCTATAAGATGTTCGCCGCCTCCAGGCCGATAAAGCGAGAGCTTTTCCTGCAGCTCATCAAAGAGATTTTCAAACTTACCAAACCCTTCATTTTCTTCAATTTCATCCAGAAGGGTTTCCGTATCTTTTGCCCATTGAACCGAAATATTGGAACCACTCACAAATCTATCAAGATGTTCAATCAAATTATCTATCGTCATTTTTTCTTTACCGGATTAACAACCGTGATAATACGACCCCCATCCACAGCAATTTGAGCTTTAGGATATTTAGAGTTCATGAGCGTAACTGAGGTACCACGATCATCTATTTTTATTTTTCTAAGGAGACGCTGATTTATTCTAAAACCCAGCTGTTGCCCCCAGATAAATCAAGGCCTCCAGAGCGTTGCAGGGACGAAAAATCGAATAAATCAGCGCCTCCCTAATTTTATCTGCGGTATCAATAAAATCCTCTACTTCCAGAATGGTCATCGGCTCTCTGCCTTTAGGCGGATTTACCATACGATCCGCAGCATGAAAGTTAATTTGCTTACCACCAGGTGTCATAGCGACACCAAGCAACTGCTTAGTAGCGAATTCCCCATCAAAAAGAACAGGCAAATTATTCTTAGTCGTTCCGGCTACTTCTTTTGCTTTTGCACCAACGATTCTCTCACCGCCCCACGGAAACACCACCCCATCCGCAGCAGAAATACCATTGAAATACTTCGCTGCCAATCCAAACGCGCTCATTTCGAGCACGGACTTACCGGCATTGGCTGCCAGGTCCTTGGTTATGCTCGACTCGCCCGGGAACGTCTCAAGCTGAAAAGCAGCCTGCACCCGACCAGGCTGGTCGGATGTGAAGCCAGCATTGATCTGACTTGCGGAGTCCCACGCGCCTACCAACTGCTGGGTGCCTAACACCCCAAATCCCGCTGGCAAAGCGCAGGTCACGATGCCTACGCAGACCGGAGAGGTCGCCATCATGCCGGCATAGCTGGCTACGCCACCTGCAATGCCTGAGGCGGTATCAACCCCAGCATTTGTAGCTTGAACATATTTTCCGTGGGAATTCAGGAAATCATCGCTTCGATCTGTCCAGCTACGGCCGTCAAACTCTCCCGTCGCCTGCAGCATTGCAATTTCGGTCTTGTAGCCTTCACCACGGTCCTGACGCGCCTTGAATTTACCGTATTGTGGATCATCAACCGGAATCGAAGCGGCGCACTGGGACAATGCGCACGCAGCATCAGTCAAACGATCCGAAAGCTCAGGGTTGAGCTCCCTCAGTTTTTGCAATGCGGCCGTTTGGGGCCTGTGCAACTGAGCGTTATACCGCTCAACATTCCCCGCCACCCACGCCGCATCATTCGGATCGCCGTTGACCAGCGAACCGGCTGCGATACCCACGATCTGCGCCGTCGCCACCCGGAACTGGTCATCCGTTACGAAGCGGCTGTCCAGATACTTGCCGAGGTTTTCGTTGGCAATTCCCGTCAACCCCTCAGCCGCACCGGCAGCGATTGCGCCGGTCTTGAAGTCGCCGCCGCGAGCCGCTGCAAATGCGCCGCCCAGCATTGCGTGCAGGAATATTTTTTCTGCCGAGCCGGGGTCCAGGTCCATGTAGTCGGCAAAGTCGCCCAGGTTTTTGTTGCCCGCAGCAGCGGCCAAGTCAAAACCTTGCGACACCAGCGCGGAGCCCAGATTGTCTTTCAGGCTGCCGCCGTTGATGGCGGTGGAGATGCCGCTTTCGATAACCGCGTGCGTGCCGCTGCGCACGACCGCGTCTTGCGCCTTCTGCCAACTGAGCCACTCTTTGGTGTAGCTCGCACCGTTGCCGTTGGCGGGGCTCGCGCCTGGAACCAGATGCTGTCGGTGTCGGTCACGGTGCGCATGCCGACGCCGTCACCGACCTGAAAACGGGCGAAAGTAAACTAGAAAAAAGCCTTACAGATTAAGAAAAAAGCTACTTTTTAAAGAACAGTATCGATCTTAAACGCTTTACACCGTACAGACGATCATTCTGGGCAGCACCACCAGTCGATATTGCGCCCGCTAGTGTGATGTTTTCGAAATAAGTTACTTATTGCCTGCGGTTTCAAGTGCTTCACGCGCCCGTTGAATTTTGTTCAGAATCTCCTCTCCCTTTGCGTTCCAAACGTATCGGGTCGGCTGAGCATTACGTAACGCCATGAACGCTGTAATGGAGCTCTCCAGCTCGCGAACCGAGGCAAAACTGCCGTCGCGAAGATACACCGTGATGTCTCGAAAGAAGCGTTCAACCATGTTCATCCAAGAGCTGGAGGTCGGCGTGAAATGAATATGAAAACGCGGATGCTTCGCCAGCCAGGCCTTCACTGCGGCATGCTTGTGGGTCGCGTAGTTATCGACGATCAGATGAAGCTGGAGGTGTTTGGGCGTTTCTTTATTGATCTTCTTGAGAAAGGCCAACCACTCTTGATGCCGGTGCTGACGCTCGATGCTGCTGATCAATTTTCCTTGGAGGTAATCCAGTGCGGCGAATAACGTGACCGTGCCATGACGGGTGTAATCATGGGATTTAGTCTGGATATGACCGATGCCCAAAGGCAAACCCGGCTGTGTTCGCTCCAACGCCTGAACCTGGCTTTTCTCATCACAGCACAACACTAAAGCCTTATCCGGTGGGGCCAGATAAAGCCCGATCACATCCCAGAATTTCTCCTCAAACTGCGGATCGTTGGACAACTTGAATGTGCGCGTCAGGTGGGGCTTTAAATCATTGGCAGCCCACAGCTTATGGACGGTGGTCGAGGAAATACCCGCCGCCTTTGCCATGCTCCGACAGCTCCAGCGTGGTTCTCCGATGCGAGGACGGGTGACCTGTTCCAGGACACGGCGAACTGTCTCGGCAGGCAAAGATGACTTGCGTCCACGCCCAGGTTCGTCGACCAGTCCGTCCAGTCGACGAGCCTGGAAACGCTGGCACCAGAGCGTGATCGTTGGGCAGGAAAAGCCCGTCAAACGTGCAATGTTGTCTCGGGTTTCACCTTCGGCAGCCAGCAGGATTATGCGTGCTCGACGACCCTCTCGCTGAGGTATGGTGGCAGAGCGAACGCGTCGTTTGAGTTCGATCGTTTCTTCAAGGCTAAGCGTGATGTCCAGAGCGCTCACGATAAGCTCTCCACGGCTGGGATGACATCTGAAGTGTAGCCGAAAATAACGAAAAGATATTTCGCGAACAGCACACTAGTTCGTGGAATAGTAACTATAAAGATCCGCATCAGGCCAAGTTTCGTCATATGCGGTCAATGTGCTCCGCAGGGCCTCACTACGAGGATCATCCGAAGGATTCATCTTTAAAAGTACAAATTCTTTAATTTCGCCCCACTGAAGCTCACGCATACAAAATGCCACTGCTTCAAATGGCGTGCTTCCGGACATCAACATAAACTTAAATCTTTCTATAAAATCTTTTTTGTATTCCGGATGTTTTTTTACAAACTCTAAAATATTTAACAAAGACTTCTCATATGAAATCTCTAGCTCTTCACCAAAAGCAGCCATGGCCAAATCGCAAAGCATATCAAACTGTTTAATTACTTCATTCATTTCGGTACCCATGCACCTTTTCTGGAATTGCCAGGATCTGGCACCCAGACTTTTTCTATGTACTTACCTCCCACGTCAAGCCCTTTTTGAGAGAATGCATTTTCTGCAGCGGCTTGGGCAGCACGACCAGAGGGTTCATAGTGCCCCGATGTATTATCAATATATTTAACTTCCCCATTCACGATTTTTACTTCTCCCGCAGCAATAACGGGCTTACCATTCGCAAGGTCGATATGGCCACCACCTACATCATTAAATTTTCGCCCGATTACCAACTGACCATCCTCAAGAATGACATAGTTATATCTTCCTGCGCCTTGAGTCAACTTTGTATCTGAGATAAGTGTTGGAACACTTGTTGGGTGATCTGGGAATTGATTGGGAAAACTAGGCGCCGCTTGCTTTTCGACAGAATCTGCCGTTGCTTTTGCACCATCAGCCAAACAGCAAGGCTCATTATACTTCGCCAATACGACATCATTACTCGTGGCAGCGAAAGCATCATCCGCTCTGACGGTTCCAGTACGCTCCAGCTGCGAAGTATAGTCGACGTTGCTGACGTTCAAGCCGTAGAAATCAGCGGCATCATCCGCGAGCCCTGAAACGCTGCTGCCTCCAAGCGCTTCCGACCTGCTTGTCGCAGCCAGGTCCACAGACGCTCCGCTTTTCGCTACCAGAATATTTTCTGCTCTTGCGAGGCTCGACGCTTCACTTGCTTTTGCAAGCTGCCCGAACTTTCCTGCGGAGCCCACCGGCACCACCATCGAGGCGACGTCAGTACCGATCTCTGTGACTTGTGCGGCCGACTCGTAGCTGTTGCCTTGCAGGTTGGACACAAACGCCCGGCCAGACTGCCTTGTCGTCATCTGACCGATTGGATCTAGTGAGGAGTCAGCCACTGGACCGAGAAGACTATTGACTCCGCCCAGAGGGTCGCCGCCCAGAAGTTCGCCCCCCACCTTGGCAGTGGCCCTTACCATTCCCCAGGCGCTACGACCAATTCCCGCAAAGCCGCCTGCGACACTCTCAAGAACATCTGTCGGCTTATCACTGAAGTTCAGATTGGTTTCATAAAAATCCACCAACCCCTGAGTCTTGTTACCTTGCGGATCACCCAGATAGTCAATGTTCCTATTGCTGTCTTTATATGCAGCAGGTCGAGATGTCTGGAAGTCGACAATCATCGTCGCCGTCTCGTTACCGCTATACGAACGAGGACTGCCGTCTACCGAAGCGTCCGAGCGGGCGTACTGGTCGGCGATAGGCGCAAGTGCTACGCCCAAATGAGCCAAGGTATCTACGTCAATGTTGGCGTCTTTCTCCGGGATCGACTTATTCCAGCCCTCATCGGTGTAATAGGCCAGAGCAACAGCCATGCGACGTGTCGCTTCTTCCTGGCTAATGTTCTTGTCTGCTGCCAGTTTGGGCGCTTCTCTTTCGATTAACTGAGCTGCTCTCGGGTGCAGTTGCTCGTTATACCGCTCTACATTCCCCGCCACCCACGCCGCATCATTCGGATCGCCGTTGACCAGCGAACCCGCTGCGATACCCACGATCTGCGCCGTCGCCACCCGGAACTGGTCATCCGTTACGAAGCGGCTGTCCAGATACTTGCCGAGGTTTTCGTTGGCGATCCCCGTCAACCCCTCAGCCGCACCGGCAGCAATGGCGCCGGTCTTGAAGTCGCCGCCGCGAGCCGCTGAAAATGCGCCGCCCAGCATGGCGTGCAGGAATATTTTTTTCTGCCGAGCCGGGGTCCAGGTCCATGTAGTCGGCAAAGTCGCCCAGGTTTTTGTTGCCTACAGCAGCGGCCAGATCAAACCCTTGCGACACCAGCGCGGAGCCCAGATTGTCTTTCAGGCTGCCGCCGTTGATGGCGGTGGAGATGCCGCTTTCGATAACCGCGTGCGTACCGCTGCGCACGACCGCGTCTTGCGCCTTCTGCCAGCTGAGCCATTCCTTGGAGTAGCCGGGGTTTTGCACCGGCCCGGAACCGATGACTTTCGCACCGTCGCCATTGGCCGGGCTCGCGCCCTGGAACCAGGTGCTGTCTGCGTAGTTCAACGCGCCAGCGGTCAGTGCACCGATGGTGGCGTTTTTCAGGCTGTCGCTGCCGAAGGTGTCTTTCAGCGCGACGCCCAAATTGCCTTTGTTGTTGATGACGCTGACCGCACCGGTGCTGGCCATGGAGGTCAGTGCGGCGGTGGCCATTACGTTGCCCAGGCCTGCGGCGGTGGCCGCTGTTGCAGCAGCCATGGTGCTACCGGCCCCGGCTCCCACTGCACTGCCCGCCGAAGCCGCCAGCGCACTCGCCCCACCCGCCGTCACAACAGTGACAATGATGATCACCGCCAGCATCGCCGCCTGGCCCATGCCTGAGTTGCTGTACTTGAACGAGTCGTGAAGCTCTTTCACCTGCCGCCAGTCCACATCGCCGCGCTGCTCGGCCGCTTTGAGCCACGCCAGTTGCGGGTCGGCCTTGACCATGGTGTCGATGGTCTGGCTGACGGTTTGCTGGTTGACCTGTTTGACGTCGATCTTCAGCCCGTTCACGGCCTGAATCACGGTCTGGCCCTGGGCGACCAGTTCGCTCTGGCGCAGGGTTTCGTCGGTGTTGCCTTTGCCCTTCATCGAGAACCAGGCCATGTCGCTTTTGCTCTTGGTATGGCTCTCGTCGTGCAGGTCTTTCACGCCTTCGAAGGTCACTGCGCCGCCGCTTTGCAGGGTCAGGTCCTTGCCGCTGTTCAGCTTGGCGACCTGATACAGCTGGTCGCCATTGCTTGCCAACGTCAGGTTGCCTGCGGTGCGGATTTCGGTGCCGACGTTGGTGGTCTGGGTGACTTCGTCGCGCTGGGCTTTTTTGGCTCCGAAGCTGCCCTTTTTCTTCATGTCGTACAGGGTATGCGTGCTGTCCTGCGCAGCGAGCAGGCTCAGGGTGTTGCCGCTGTACAGGTACGCTTCGTTGCCGGCGGTGATCTTGCTGGCGACGAGTTTGGTGTCGCGCCCGGCTTGGGCGGTGAAGTTATTGCCTGCGGTCAGTTCGCTGGCGAGCTGGGTGGTCCGGCCGTTTTCTTCGACGGTGCGTGTCTTGTTGTGTTTGGTGCGGGTTTCAACGTTGTGCGAGTCGCTGGCCGAGCTGACGTTGAAGTCGCGGCCGGCGTTGAGGGTCAGGTTTTCAAGGGCAGTGATGGTGCTGCCGGTGTCGGTGTCGGTGCGCATGCCGACGCAGTGACCGACCTGAAAACGGGTCAGCGTAAACTAGAAAAAAGCCTTACAGATTAGGAAAAAATTTATCTTGTTAAAGAGCAGCATCGACCTTAAGGAGGCGCTGATTTATTCGATTTTTCGTCCCTGCAACGCTCTGGAGGCCTTGATTTATCTGGGGGCAACAGCTGGGTTTTAGAATAAATCAGCGTCTCCCTAAAAGAAATTCAATCAAGCTATCATCTATGACTTTTACTACTATTTCAGATAATGCTCCTTCCGAAACAAAAGCTCTTGTACCAACACTCATTTCACTATCACCGTCGTAATGGTTTTAACTTTCGCAGAATCAACCGTAGGATTTGACTCGATAACCATCTCCGGTGCACCGCCTGGAAGATGCTGACCTGAACCTTGAAAGTACTCGTTTCCTTGAAGAGGACTATTCGGGGACATTTCAGTGATGCCGTCCACTTGACGCACCTTGAATCCACTAGCCATAGAACCATGCTCCAACCCCATTGCCTGTTCAAGCTGGGCTGCCTGTAATCTAGTGATCACCGTTTCCCCACCGATATTTAGAGGTCCGGTAATACTGGAAATTGCCTCTCCATCGGTAACACGTCACCCTGTTCACGGCGCTCGATTACCTTGTGGGGCGATTGATCAGTTCCATCGAGCGCCAACACCGGCATCAGGAGTGGCTGGACTTCCTCAAGAAATCCATCAGGAAACGCCCAAGCACCTTCAATTGCACCTGATCGTCGACAACTACGCCACGCACAAACACCCGAAAGTGAAGGCCTGGCTGGAAAAGCACAAGCGCTTCCATATGCATTTCACCCCGACCTCAAGTTCGTGGATGAATAGGGTTGAGCGCTTCTTTCGCGATATCACGGTATACCTGCGCGACGGTAGTTTCAGCCCGGTTCGCGAGTTGGAAAGCTCAATCACCACATTTCTGGCACTGCGAAATGCCCAGCCGACTCGCTAGGGAGACGCTGAACAATTAACCCGTTCGCACCGTCCCCATTTCCAAGCCGGTTTTTTTCAACCTGCCGGCCTTATTTTACGTTTCTCGAGCAGATTTCTGCCCTCATTTTGCTGAAAGGCGGGCCAGTCCCGCCTTTCAGACGGATTTATCCTGCCGTCTGTTGTAAATACCGCTTGGCCAGCATCAGATTGGCCAACCCAAACAAACTGAACAACTGCGCTGTATTCTTTTCCAGCCCACGGTAGCGAACCTTGCGATGATTGAAGCGCACCTTGATTACCTGGAAGGGGTGCTCGACCTTGGCACGCAGTTGCGCCTTGGCATATTCAATTTTGCGCTTGACCCGATACAGCACGCTGCCTTCGCCGTGCTGCTTGTAACTGCTTGGCCGTTCTGCAATCGACCAGATAACGTCCCGTTCAGCATGCTCCGGTCGCTTGGCCGCACCGGTGTATCCAGCGTCACCCGAAACATAGGTTTCGTCACCGTGAAGCAACTGGCCAACCTGGGTGACATCCGCCACGTTAGCGGCCGTCCCTACTACGCTGTGCACCAGCCCCGACGTGGCGTCTACACCAATGTGGGCCTTCATCCCAAAGTGCCATTGATTGCCTTTCCTGGCCTGATGCATCTCAGGATCACGCTTGCCTTCTCGGTTCTTGACCGAGGGCGGCGCGGCGATCAGAGTAGCGTCGACGATAGTGCCTTCCTTGAGCAGCAGCCCCCGGCTGGCCAGATGCTGGTTAATCGTTTCAAACAGCAGCCGGGTTAGCTGATGGACTTCCAGCAAGCGGCGAAAACGCAGCAAGGTGGTGGCATCCGGTGCAGACTCGCGACCCAGGTCGATACCCATAAAACCGCGGATGGCCTGGCTGTCGTAGACGGCATCTTCGCAACCTTCATCGGAGAAACCGAAACACTGCTGCACGACGTACATGCGCAACATGCGCGACACCCCTATCGCAGGGCGTCCGCGCTTGCCTGCGGTGTTGCTATAAAACGGCGCCACTTGCGCCTCCAGCAGGGCCCAGGGCACCAACTGTTCAAGGTCAGCCAGGAAGCGATCTCGGCGAGTCTGCTTTTTCTTGCCGGTATATTCGAGTTCGGAGAAGGTCTTCTGCACGCGCGTAACGCTCACGGAGAGGGAGGCTGTTGAAGGAACTTAGTGTGCCAAGGGTGGGGACAGTTGGCTATTTTTGCAGCGCCTCCTTAGGGAGACGCTGATTTATTCTAAAACCCAGCTGTTGCCCCCAGATAAATCAAGGCCTCCAGAGCGTTGCAGGGACGAAAAATCGAATAAATCAGCGCCTCCTTAGCGATACTTATTCAGAGTTGTTACTCAGCAGTCGATACATACTGTATCGAGCTTGCGGTGGGGCTGTACAGAAGCTAGTTGGTTGCTGGGTCGCGATAAAGCCAGCAGGTCCTGTTCAGTCGATTGATGACAGTGCTTTGAACTCTCAGCGGGAGAACGCAGTTGTAAACTTGGTCAGAATTGAAATTCCTATGGAGACGCTGATTTATTCTAAAACCCAGCTGTTGCCCCCAGATAAATCAAGGCCTCCAGAGCGTTGCAGGGACGAAAAATCGAATAAATCAGCGCCTCCCTATAGGTAATAAGCGCTTTTAAGAATGTCTGCTCCTCAGGATGGATTGGTTAGCAGTAGCAGTCAGACTATTTTTGAAGAGTTTCAAAATTGATATTGCGTGGATAAGAAAAACAGTGAATTTAACTGGGAAGTTATAGAGGGTGTCATCTCCGAAGGTGCATGAGCGGTTTGTCCTCTGGATTACTGGGCAGGTTGAAGCTGGGATGGTAGTGTAGTGGTTTAATGATTCCGGACACTCATTTAGGCGAGAATATCGCCAGATATAGAGGTGTCAGATGACCAAACAACGCCGTACCTTTTCCCCTGAATTCAAGCGCGAGGCTGCCGACCTCGTTCTCAAGCAGGATTACAGCTTCATTGAGGCCAGCCGCTCGCTTGGTGTCGGCGAGTCGGCTTTGCGTCGATGTGTGGACCAGGTGCAGCAAGAACGCACGGGCGTCACCCCGCAGAGCAAAGCGCTGACCCCCGAGCAGCAAAAAATCCAAGAGCTGGAAGCCCGAATTGCTCGCCTTGAACGGGAAAAATCGATCTTAAAAAAGGCTACCGCGCTCTTGATGTCGGAAGATCTCGAGCGTTCGCGCTGATTAACCAGTTGAGCATCCACGAGCCGGTTGATTGGCTGTGCAAGGTGTTTGAAGTGACCCGCTCGTGCTACTACGCTCGGCGTCTCAGGCGCCGCACACCGGATGTAGAACGCCTTCGATTGCGCAGTCGGGTGAACGAGTTGTTCACCCAAGGCCGCAGTGCTCCTGGTAGCCGTAGCATCATGGCCATGATGCAGGGCGACGGCGAGCAGATCGGGCGATTCAAGGTGCGCAGCCTGATGCGCGAGCTGGAGTTGGTCAGCAAACAACCGGGATCGCATGCTTACAAAAAGGCGACGATCGAGCGGCCCGACATCCCTAATGTTTTGAACCGGGAGTTTGATGTGCCCGCTCCTGACCACGTCTGGTGTGGCGATATCACTTACATCTGGGCTCAAGGGAAATGGCAGTATCTGGCGGTTGTGCTAGATCTTTTTGCCCGCCGTGTTGTGGGCTGGGCGTTGTCGGGAAAGCCGGATGCCGACTTGGTCATCAAGGCCTTGGACATGGCTTACGAGCAGCGAGGGAAGCCTCATGGTTTGCTGTTCCACTCCGACCAGGGCTCGCAATATGGAAGCCGGAGTTTTCGCCAGCGCCTTTGGTGATATCGCATGCGTCAGAGCATGAGCCGGCGAGGAAATTGTTGGGATAATGCGCCGATGGAGCGGGTGTTCAGGAGCTTGAAAACCGAGTGGATACCGACCATGGGCTACACGACGGTCCAACAAGCTCAGCGGGATATCAGCCATTTTTTGATGCACAGGTACAACTGGATTCGACCGCACCAATTTAATGGTGGGCTGCCACCGGCTCAGGCCGAGGAAAAATTTAACGTCGTGTCCGGGATCAGTTGACCACTACATTTTTTTCTAGGTGGGGTTCGTGGCGCGCATACGAAGCAATCATGACGCTGATGTCGCAACGTCGAATGTTTGTCGCGGTAGCGGGGCAGGCCGTGGTTGGAACTGCCAGCCTCGACGGGCGGGCTGTGCGTTCGGTGTTTGTTGATCCCGAGTGGCATCGACAGGGGATCGGGCGATTGTTGATGGCTGAGATCGAGCGGGTGGCTCGGGAGAATGGCGTGGTGTGTCTGGTGGTGCCGTCTTCGCTGACGGCGCAGGCGTTCTATGCCGCGCTGGGCTTTGAAGTCGTGCGCGAGCAGCGGGAGGGCGAGGAGCGCACTTTGATCATGGAGCGGCGGTTAAGCGTTTGAGTGTTGCCGCGTGTCAGGCGGTGGTTTCTTGAATTTCCTGCAGCTGGTAATGCGCATACAGCGTGCTGGCGATCAATGTGCAGAAGACTTTCAGGGTATCGAGCGTGTCGTCATCATCGAGCTGTGCCGGCAGGGTGTCCAGGCCGCACAGGGTGCCGAAGAAGTCGCCGTTGGGGAAAATGATCGGCAGCGAAAAATAGCTCTGGAAGCCGTAAAGTTTCGGGACGGGGTGTTCTGCGTAAACCGAGTCGGTCGCCAATTCGTTGATGATAATCGGCTGCCTGTGCTGACGCAGTTCATTGCACAGCGTGGTTTCCAGCTTGAGCTCGTGGCCCGCTTCGAGTCCGAAATTGATTTCGTCGTAGACTGCGCAGGCGGTCCAGCTGCTGTCGGTTACTTTCGCAATCGCTGCGAATCTCAGCTTGGTCAGCCGGGTCACCAGACGCAGAAGGCTGGTGGTGGCCTCGATTTCACTGATGACTGCCAGCTCTGCTGAAGTCAGGTTGCTGTTCAAAATGTATCACCCTGGTCATAAAAGCACGCATGCAGCCTTGGCAGTACGCCTGGCGGTGCCGGTTTTGTGCAGAGCGTGATCGTGCCATATCTGATCAAGGCTTACATAGCTATCTTGGTCGTTGCCCTCAACTATTTAGTATCAACTTTTAAAGAATGCCCCAGGACGGCCCCCGACAAGGCGGTATTAGTCGGGGCATTTGCTGTTATTGCTGTACCGCGTCGCGATCAAGTTTTGAATCGCAACACTAAATCGTTCAGATTCACAGCCAGTTCCGACAGCTCGTTGCTGGCTTCCAGCGTCTGGCGGGTGCCCTCGCTGCTTTGCACGGCGAGGTTACGGATGCTGATCAGGCTTCTGTCCACGTCGCGCGCCACATGCGCCTGTTGTTCCGACGCAGCGGCGATTTGCAGGTTGCGGTTATTGATTTCCAGTACCGAATCGGTGATCTGGCGCAGCGACTGCCCGGCATCTTCAGCGGTTTTACGCGTACTGTGAACTTCCAGTGTGCTCTTCTGCATGGATTCGACAGTGGCAGACGAACCGGCCTGAATAGCCGAAATCATCTGTTCGACATCCTGAGTCGAAGTCTGCGTGCGATGCGCCAATGCCCGAACTTCATCGGCCACCACGGCGAACCCGCGACCCTGTTCGCCTGCACGCGCTGCTTCGATGGCGGCGTTGAGTGCCAGCAGGTTGGTCTGTTCCGCGATACCGCGAATCACGCTCAATACTTTGCTGATGTCCTGCGCCTGACCGGCGAGGGCTGTGACCTGCGCGGATGAACCTTCGACCAGGCTGGTCAGGTTTTGCATGGCGGTCAGGGTTTCCGAGACACGCTGGTTGCCCAGGTCGGCAGAAACGCTGGACTGCTGAGCGGCGGCGGAAGTGGACGTAGCATTACGAGCGACCTCTTCTACGGCAGCACTCATTTCGTTGACGGCGGTAGCGGCCTGTTCGATTTCGCTGTTCTGTTGCTGCAAGGTGCGGTCGGCGCTTTCGGTGATCGAGGTCATCTCGACGGCGGCGGTGCTCAGTTGAGCGGACGCGCCGGAGATTTGCTGAATAGTATCGCGCAGGGTGTTCGACATGGTGTTCAGCGAGTTCATCAGGCGCGACGCTTCGTCCTTGCCGGTGATTTCCAGTTGCCGGGTCAGGTCACCTGCCGCAATGTCTTCCGCAAGTTTCAGGGATGCGCTGATCGGATCGACGATACTGCGGGTCAGCGCGATGGCAAGAAACACGGTCAGGATCGACGCAACGATCACCACGATCAGCAGTACGTTGACGCTGTGGTTATAGACCTCGGTTGCGTCACTGCCTGAGCGTTCCGCTTCTTTCGCGTTTTGCCCGCGAAGGGTGCTGAGGTCGGCCTGGTAAGCATTGGCCCGCTGGACTTGCTCGGTGTTGGCAAAAGACAGCGCTTTCTCATGGTCGGTCGCATCGGTTGTAACGATCTGCTTAACACCGGCAACGTACGTGTCCATCTTGTTGTGGGCGGCCTCGAACTGGATTCGGTCCTGCTCGCCGGAAATCAGGTGCTGCCGGTAGAACTCACTGCGTGATTGCAGGGTGTTAATGGCTTCCAGGGCATTGCTCGCCGCGGTGCTTCGCACTGCCGGATCAGTGCTGGCCAGCATGCGAATGCTCTCCAGACGGGCATGAAGCAAGGCGATCTGGATATCGTCGACCACCTGGATGCTCGGCAGGGAGTTTTCTTCTATGTTCTGTTCCGCGCCGCGCAGATGGCCGATCTGCACGTACGAAAAGGCCCCCAGACCTATCAAGATCAGGGTGATGATGCCAAAGCATAACGATGCTCTGCGCGAAATATTCATTGATCTGAGATTCATGTCAGCCTCCGACGGCAAAAACGGGCGGACGGGTAAGAGACCCGTTCCAATAACGGGTTTTCTGCTGGTGCCGGGAGAGCTTTAATTAAAATCGATGAAAGTTATTTCATGCCTGCGTTAGTCACTGGATGTAACCGCTGGGTATCAAAGAGCAGGACCAATCGTTCAACAGGTGAATGGTGTTACCTCTCAACTTAAGGAGACGCTGAACAATTAACCCGTTCGCACCGTCCCCATTTCCAAGCCGGTTTTTTTCAACCTGCCGGCCTTATTTTACGTTTCTCGAGCAGATTTCTGCCCTCATTTTGCTGAAAGGCGGGCCAGTCCCGCCTTTCAGACGGATTTATCCTGCCGTCTGTTGTAAATACCGCTTGGCCAGCATCAGATTGGCCAACCCAAACAAACTGAACAACTGCGCTGTATTCTTTTCCAGCCCACGGTAGCGAACCTTGCGATGATTGAAGCGCACCTTGATTACCTGGAAGGGGTGCTCGACCTTGGCACGCAGTTGCGCCTTGGCATATTCAATTTTGCGCTTGACCCGATACAGCACGCTGCCTTCGCCGTGCTGCTTGTAACTGCTTGGCCGTTCTGCAATCGACCAGATAACGTCCCGTTCAGCATGCTCCGGTCGCTTGGCCGCACCGGTGTATCCAGCGTCACCCGAAACATAGGTTTCGTCACCGTGAAGCAACTGGCCAACCTGGGTGACATCCGCCACGTTAGCGGCCGTCCCTACTACGCTGTGCACCAGCCCCGACGTGGCGTCTACACCAATGTGGGCCTTCATCCCAAAGTGCCATTGATTGCCTTTCCTGGCCTGATGCATCTCAGGATCACGCTTGCCTTCTCGGTTCTTGACCGAGGGCGGCGCGGCGATCAGAGTAGCGTCGACGATAGTGCCTTCCTTGAGCAGCAGCCCCCGGCTGGCCAGATGCTGGTTAATCGTTTCAAACAGCAGCCGGGTTAGCTGATGGACTTCCAGCAAGCGGCGAAAACGCAGCAAGGTGGTGGCATCCGGTGCAGACTCGCGACCCAGGTCGATACCCATAAAACCGCGGATGGCCTAGCTGTCGTAGACGGCATCTTCGCAACCTTCATCGGAGAAACCGAAACACTGCTGCACGACGTACATGCGCAACATGCGCGACACCCCTATCGCAGGGCGTCCGCGCTTGCCTGCGGTGTTGCTATAAAACGGCGCCACTTGCGCCTCCAGCAGGGCCCAGGGCACCAACTGTTCAAGGTCAGCCAGGAAGCGATCTCGGCGAGTCTGCTTTTTCTTGCCGGTATATTCGAGTTCGGAGAAGGTCTTCTGCACGCGCGTAACGCTCACGGAGAGGGAGGCTGTTGAAGGAACTTAGTGTGCCAAGGGTGGGGACAGTTGGCTATTTTTGCAGCGCCTCCTTAAGTATTAGCTCTAATCGGATGTTCTTTTCCACGGCAGCGGATTTTGTTTATCTAAGAGACCTTGTCCATTCGCGTCTCATCGGCGAACGGTCTGTTGGCGTCGACCACGCTGTCCAGAAAGTTCGCGACACAACCCATGCAGGCTATTCGTTCTTCAACATGCGGCATGTGGCTGGACTCTTCGAAAATCTCATGAATGATGCCGGGAATGTTTTCGACGTAAGGCTTCAATACCAGCGGTGTTGCTTCGTCGTGGCGTCCGGAAATCAGCAAGGCGGGCACATTCACAAGATGCAGGCGATCCACGATGGACCAGTCTTTCAGGGTGCCGATGACATGAAATTCGGTAGGCCCGTTCATGCAATGGTACACAGTCGGGTCTTTATCGATCTGCTCGAAGGTGCGTTTCACCTCCTCTGGCCACGGCTTCACACGGCACACATGGCGCTCGTAAAACAGCGCAGAGGCTTCGAGATAATCCGCATGGTCCAGCGTGCCGGCTTGCTCATGGCGCGATAACGTCATTTGCACGGCTTCGGGGAGCGCTTTGCGCAGTCGATTGGCCTCGCTGACCCAGGTGTGCATGTCCGCAGGAGAGTTGGCGATGATCAGCGCTTTCAGACCTTTCGGCCGACGCACAGCGTGCTCGGACGCCAGCATGCCGCCCCAGGACTGGCCAAGCAGCGCGTAGTCGTCAGCGATGTTCAAGTGCGCCAGCAGGTTATCCAGTTCTTGCAGAAACAGATCGACTGTCCAGAACTCTTTACCTTTATGGGGGAGGTGGGTAGAGCGACCGTTGCCTAACTGGTCGTAGTGGATGACCGCTCGGCCGGTGCTGGCAATGTCTTTGAACGAGTCGACGTAATCATGAGTGCAGCCAGGGCCGCCGTGCAAAATGACCAGCGGCGTGCTGCCGGTATGCAGATCACCGGTAATGCGATACCACGTTCTATATTCGCGAAAGGACGCGTAGCCTTCCTCTATCGTCATATATGCCATATCGCCGGTCCCTGCTGGATAGTTCGGGGCACCATAGCGCGACGTGTCAACTCATATAACTATAGAAAGTAATAGGTTTTGGCCGAGATTCCGGTCAACTGTCGAGTAAACGGTAGTGAACGGCTCGAACCACGGCTTGTACGCGGTTTTTGGCACCGAGTTTCTGCATGGCTGAATTCAAGTGCAACGTCACCGTGGCAACCGACCGGTTGAGCTGATCGGCGATTTCTCTCGCGGTCAGCCCTTCTGCCGACCAGCTCAGGCATTCGCGCTCGCGACGGGTGAGCTTGATCGCTGTGCAAGAACGCATCTTCTCGTCGAACAGCGGGTAGGCGACTTCCTGAAAGGCATGCGCCAGCAGCCCGAATTCGGCCAGGCTCTGCCGGGCGTCCTCCAGTGCGATATCGCTGTTGTCCGAGCGTAAGCCTGTCAATGTCGCGAAGCCACCTTTGGGCATATGAATAGGTGCCGTCACGCCACACGTCATATGTGAGTCATGCAAATAGCGCACGACCGGTTTGTGCAGGTCAGTGATGAAGGTTTGCAACACGGTCTCGGCCTTGGGCTGATACGACCACACGAACGGCGAAACGCTCGCCACCGCCAGGTGCTGCACCGGATCGATCTGGTAATAACCCTGACTGCACCAGAGCGAGTGCCAGTCTGCCGGGGTATTGCGCAATGAGAGTAAAGACGGGGTGATCAGTGCTCCATCGTGGGACACCGGCACCGGGCTGTAATCGTAAATCACTGCATCGAAGCCCATGTGCGATGCCAGCAGCAAGGCGCAGTCCATTTGCTGATCCAGGGTGGCTGCAGATTGCAGCCGCGAATTGAAATCCGACAACCTGATATGCATGGCATGACCTCCCTTGTCATTAGCCGTGTTTAGGGGGCTTAGGCTCTGTACGAAAAGTGGCTGCGCTCGGTGATGCTGCGTTAAAAACAGGCTCGTGCGCGAGTCCGATCGGAATGCTCATTTACAACCAGTAGAGTCGAACGCGACCCCGGCCGTTCCTTGCCTGTTTTTGCCTTGCCTGACCTTCGCTCGCCGACTTTTCGTACAGAGCCTAATATAGCAATTAGCAAAGACAGTGCCACTCAAAGGTCAATCTGGCCGACAGCAGGGCAAAACCTATAAGAATTGCTAGATGTTTACGCCTGCGCCGCGCGCTAGGGTTGATGCCAGACACCGCGTCCAGAATGAGGGAAATTCGATGAAGGGTGAGAAAGAGGCGGATGAGGGGGGCATAATCAAACTCGACGGCTGCGAAATGTTCGACTACAACTTCGCTCTGCCCTATGAAAGGGCGGCGGCGCGCTTTCAGGTCCTGCTGAATTTTTTCTCACAGCATCGGGACATTTGATGAATCTGGGTCGCTATCGCTTCATTCTTCAACGCCCGCTGCAACTTTTGCCGGTGCTGTTCGGCATCAGCCTGGTGACGTTCATTCTGGTGCGCTCGATCCCCGGAGACCCGGCGCGCATTCTGCTGGGCGCGCGTTCCACGCCGGACGCGCTGGCCAACATCCGTGTTCAATATGGCCTGGATCAACCGATGTGGGCGCAATACCTGTATTGTATGAAAAACCTGCTGCAGGGCGATATGGGCAAGTCGCTGCTGTACAAGATCGATGTGCTGAGGCTGATTGGCACGCGGATTGAGCCCACCCTGTTTCTGGTGCTTGGCAGCGTGCTGCTGGCGTTGCTGATTGCCGTGCCGCTGGCCACGATCGCTGCGCGTCACAAGGGCAGCTGGGCGGACAACCTGATCCGCCTGTTCACCACCACCGGGCTCGGCATGCCGGCGTTCTGGCTGGGCATCATGCTGATCCTGCTGTTCAGCGTGCGGCTTGGCTGGTTTCCCGTGTCCGGTTATGGCAGCAACTGGCTGGACAAGGCCCATCACATGGTGCTGCCGTGCCTGACTGTCGCGCTGGCGCTGTCCGCAGTGCTGATTCGCAACCTGCGCGCCAGCATGCTCATGGAACTGCAAGCCGACCACGTCACGGCGGCAAGGGCCCGCGGCGTCAGCGAAGGCGCGCTGTTTCGGCGGCACGTGCTGCCCAACTCGCTGGTGCCTTCGATCAACCTGCTGGCGGTGAACATCGGCTGGCTGATCAGTGGCACTGTGGTTATCGAAAGCCTGTTCGCCATCCCCGGCATCGGCCAACTGCTGGTGCGCGGGATTTTCAGCCGCGATTACATGGTGGTGCAGGGCGTTGCCATGGTGCTGGCCTGTGCCACGGTGATAGTGAATTTCCTGGCTGACGTGGCCACCGTGGCCATCGACCCACGGGTGAATATCAAATGAGCGTCGCCCAGGCTCATCTTCATCCACCGCTGCGCTCGCGACTGCGGCTGCGCTTGCGCAATGGTCGGCTGGCGATGTTATTGGGTGCTTCGCTGCTCGGTCTGTGGCTGTTGCTGGCGGTCTTCGCGCCGTGGTTGGCGCCTTACGATCCGATCTACCAGAACACCGAACTGCGCCTCATGGCGCCGCACCTCGCGCATCCGTTCGGCACCGACAATTATGGCCGCGATATTCTTTCCCGCGTGATCTGGGCGGCGCGCGTCGACTTGCAGATCTGCGTGCTGGGCGTGGTGTTCCCATTCATGATCGGGACGTTCGTAGGCGCGCTGTCCGGTTACATTGGTGGTCGATTTGATAACCTGTGCATGCGGGTGATCGATATCGTTCTGGCGTTCCCGTTTCTGGTCTTGATGCTGGCGATCATCGCGATTCTGGGGCCGGGGCTTAGCAGTTTCTACATCGCCATGGCGCTGGTGGGCTGGGTGTCTTATGCGCGGCTGATCCGCTCGCAGATTCTGGTGCTCAAGGAAAGCGACTTCGCACTGGCCGCCAAGAGCCTGGGCTTCGGCCATCTGCGGATTCTGTTCCGGCATTTGCTGCCCAACGCGATGTTCGGTTCGATTGTGTTTTCCATGTCCGACGCGGTGCTGGTGCTGCTCAGTGGCGCGTCGGTCAGCTATCTGGGCCTTGGTGTGCAACCGCCGCTGGCCGAGTGGGGCACCATGGTTGCCGAAGGCCAGGCATTCCTGACCTCGGCCTGGTGGATTTGCACCTTTCCGGGACTCGCCATCGTCACGCTGGCGATGGGCTTCAGCCTGTTGGCTGATGGCGTGGCCGAAACCCTGGGGGAGCGGCGATGAGTGCGCCGATGCTGCACGTCAACGAACTGAGCGTGGTGGCGAACAATCGTGGCCGCGAAGTGACCATGGTTGACCGGCTGTCATTCGATCTGCATCAGGGCGAGATTCTCGGGCTGGTCGGCGAAAGCGGCTCGGGCAAGACCATGGCCTGCCGTGCGCTGATGCAACTGATGCCGTCGCCGGACCTGCACGTGCGTGGCGGCTCGGTGATGCTCAACGACGTTGATTTGCTGAAACTCGACGCCGCCGGGATGCGGGCGATGCGCGGACGCCGGATCGGCATGATTTTCCAGAACCCCAGCAGCCATCTGGACCCGCTGATGCGCATCGGCGAGCAGATCGCCGAAGGCTTTCGTCTGCATCAGGGCTCATCGAAACGCGAAGCGCGGGCGCAGGCTATTGATTTGCTGCGTCAGGTCGGTGTCCCCGATCCTGCTTCGCGTGTGGATAACTTCCCCCATGAGTTTTCCGGAGGCATGCGCCAGCGCGCGATGATCGCCGTAGCGCTGAGTTGCGGGCCGCACGTGCTGATCGCCGACGAGCCGACCACCGCGCTGGATGTGACCGTGCAGGCACAGATCCTGCGCCTGCTGCTGGACCTGCGTGATCGTCACGGGCTGTCATTGATCATGATCACCCACGACCTGGGCGTGGTGGCGCAAACCTGCGACTCCATTGCGGTGATGTACGCCGGCCGGCTGTGCGAGCACGGCAGCAAGCGCGATGTGCTGGTGCGCGCCCGTCATCCCTACACGCACGGCCTGATCGAGTGCCAGCCGGCGAGCAGTGCCGGAAGCGGTCTATTGCGGACCATTCCCGGTCAGCCGCCGTTGCTCGATGCGTTGCCCGACGGCTGCCGGTTTCATGCCCGTTGTGATCATGCCGGGCCAGGCTGCGCCGAGACGTTGCCGCTAATGAGGCCAATGGACGTTGGTCAGGCGGCTGCCTGTCACTATCCGCTGGCGGAGCGGCAAGGAGTGGTTTTATGAGCGGCCCCGGCCTGCTGCACGTCAACGATCTGGTGGTGCGCTTCCCGGCGCCCGGTTCGGGCTTTCTGGGCCTGAATAAACGCTGGGTGCACGCGGTTAATGGCGTATCGCTGAGCATCGCTGCCGGTGAAACGCTGGGCCTGGTGGGCGAGTCCGGCAGTGGCAAGAGCACGCTGGGGCGCGCGATTTTGCGGCTGAACGACATCACTTCCGGGCAGATCGTGTTCGATTATGTCGACGTCGCTCAGGGCAGTGGCATCAACCTGCAACGTCTGCGCAGCGAAACGGCGATGGTCTTTCAGGACCCGTCGTCGTCGCTTAACCCGCGCATGACCGTCGGCGCCACCCTGGCCGAAGTGCTGAAAGTACAGCGCAAGGTCGCCGCGTCGGCGATTCCGGCCCGGGTGATCGAACTGCTGGACATGGTCGGCCTGCGCCCCGAGTTTGCTGAACGCAAGCCGGGCGCACTGAGCGGCGGGCAGTGTCAGCGGGTCGGTATTGCCCGCGCCCTGGCCATCGAGCCGCGGCTGATCATTGCCGACGAATGCGTGGCGGCGCTGGACGTGTCGATTCAGGGGCAGATCATCAACCTGCTGCTGGAACTGCGCCAGCGCATGAATCTGGCGATTCTGTTCATCGCCCATGACCTGGCCATCGTGAGCCGCCTGTGTGACCGGGTGGCGGTGATGTACCTGGGCCGAATCGTCGAGGAGGGCCCGGTCGAAGAGGTGTTTCTCACGCCGCGCCATCCCTACACGGCAGCGCTGATTCAAGCGATTCCCGACATTGACCCGGACCGTCCGCTGCCCGGCGAACCGTTGCAGGGCGAGCCACCAAGCCCGCTGCATTTGCCTGACGGCCGCGCCTTTCATCCACGCTGCCGTTTCGCCCGTCCGACCTGCTCCAGCCTCGCGCCGCCGACCCGTTACGTCGGCGAGCAGCGCTATGACTGTGTTCTGGATGCCCCGGTTATCTGATCCGTTTTATCAACGTCCCAACACAGGCAAGGAGTTCATGCGTATGAAAGCTCGACCTATGAAAATGCTGACCGTCGCCATGCTGGCGGCTTGTTCCCTGGCAGCGGGTGTGGCGGAAGCTGCGGGTGTGCTGACCATTGGCCGTCGTGAAGACGGCACCACCTTCGACCCGATCAAGAGCGCGCAAAATATCGACAACTGGGTGTTTTCCAACGTCTACGATGTGCTGATCCGGGTTGACGACAAGGGCACCAAACTGCTGCCCGGGCTGGCAGAAAGCTGGAGCATTTCGCCCGACGGCCTGACCTACACGCTGAAGATGCGTGAAGCAAAGTTCTCGGACGGCTCTGCGCTGACCGCCAGTGATGCGGTGTTCACGCTGATGCGAATCCGTGACGACAAAGGCTCGTTGTGGAGCGATTCCTACAAGATCATCGACAAAGCCGTCGCAACCGATCCGCACACACTGGTCATCACGCTGAAAACGCCTTCGGCTTCGTTCCTCTCGCAACTGGCGCTGCCCAACGTGTCGATTCTGTCCGAGAAGGCCATGAAGAGCATGGGCGAAGAGGCTTATGCCGAGCAGCCCGTCAGCTCGGGCGCCTTCACGGTCAAAGAATGGCGGCGCGGTGATCGGGTTATTCTGGCCAAGAACCCCAACTTCTGGGAGGCGCCGAGCGTCAGCCTCGATGGCGTGGAGTGGATTTCCGTGCCGGACGACAACACACGCATGCTCATGGTCCAGAAGGGCGAGCTGGATGCCGCGATTCTGGTGCCGTTCTCGCGCATCGACAACCTTAAGAAAGATCCCGATCTGGTGGTTCATCTGGACCCGTCCACTCGCGAAGATCATCTGCTGATCAACCACGAGCATGGCGCGCTGGCCAAGCCGGAAGTGCGTCAGGCGCTGGACATGGCCATCGACAAAAAGTCGCTGGTCGAAGCCGCCACTTTCGGACAGGGCACGGTAGCCAATTCCTACATTCCCAAAGGCGCGCTTTACCATTACGCCGACAACCTGCAACGCCCGTATGACCCGGTCAAAGCCAAAAAGATGCTGGCCGACGCCGGTGCTTCGGACTTGAAACTCAATTACATCGTCAACGCGGGCAATGAAGTCGACGAGCAGATCGCTGTCATGCTGCAGCAGCAACTGGCCAAAGTCGGTGTAACCACCACACTGCAAAAGGTCGACCCGAGCCAGAGCTGGGACATGCTGATCGCCGGGGACTACGACATCTCGGTGATGTACTGGACCAACGACATTCTCGACCCGGACCAGAAGACCACCTTCGTGCTGGGGCACGACACCAACAACAACTACATGACCCGTTACAAGAACGACAAGGTCAAGGAACTGGTCGCCGCCGCACGCGTGGAAATGGACCCGAAAAAACGTGAGCAGATGTATATCGATCTGCAGAAGATGGCCAAAGCGGACGTCAACTGGATCGACCTTTACTACAGCCCGTACATCAGTGTTTCGCGCAAGAATATCGAGCACTTCGGCCAGAACCCGCTGGGTCGCTTTACGCTTGAGGAAACCGTCAAGAAGTGAGGCGGACAGGGCTCTTTGCTGACGAGCGGGCGCCCTGGCTTTTCGAGCGATGAGTTAATTTGTATCTTCAGGTTTACCTGCGCTTCGACAGGCTCCGCGGGTGGTAAGGTTGCCGCCTTTTTGCGCTTGTACCCCCGCGGAGCCCTCATGCCTACACCCGATCCTCGTACTGAATCCCCGAACGCGCTGGCGTTCATCACACGGTTTTTCGCCGCTGAATCCGCTGGCGGGCTGGTGTTGATGGCCGCCGCGCTGGCCGCTCTGATCGTCGCCAACTCGCCGTTGGCCGACAGCTATTTTGCCGCGCTGCATGCGGTGTTCGCGGGGCTGTCGGTGTCGCACTGGATCAACGACGGTCTGATGGCGATCTTCTTTATGCTGGTCGGTCTGGAAATCAAACGTGAAATGCTGGCGGGTCAGTTGGCGTCGTGGAGCCAGCGCGCTTTACCCGGCTTCGCGGCGTTGGGCGGCATGGTCGTTCCGGCATTGATCTACGTGGCCTTCAACTGGGGCCAGCCAGACACTATCGGCGGCTGGGCCATTCCGGCTGCGACCGACATCGCCTTCGCGCTGGGTGTGTTGTCACTGCTCGGCAAGCGCGTGCCGCTGTCGCTGAAGATCTTCCTGTCTGCACTGGCGATTCTCGATGACCTGGGGGCGGTGCTGATCATCGCGCTGTTCTACACCAGCGACCTGTCGATTCCCATGCTGCTGGGGGCGTTTGCCACCATTGCCGTGTTGATTGCGCTGAACCGGCTGGGTGTGAAAAAACTGCTGCCCTACCTGATCATCGGCGCGCTGCTGTGGTTCTTCATGCTCCAGTCCGGCATCCATGCCACGCTCGCCGGGGTCGCGCTGGCATTGTGCATCCCGCTGGGCAACCCCGACGAAGAATACAGCTCGCCGCTGCTGCACCTGGAAGAGAAGCTGCACCCGTGGGTCGCTTTCGCCGTGGTGCCGATCTTCGGTTTTGCCAATGCTGGCGTGTCGCTGTCCGGCATCACGGTTGAGAAACTTGTCGACCCGGTGCCGCTGGGTGTCGCACTGGGGCTGTTGATCGGCAAACAGGTGGGCATCTTCGCGCTGGCGGCACTGGCCATCCGCGCCGGTCTGGCCCGTTTGCCCGACGGCAGCAACTGGGGTCAGTTGTATGGTGTTGCGGCGCTGTGCGGCATCGGCTTCACCATGAGCCTGTTCATTGGCGCACTGGCCTTTCCGGGCGCACCGGAACTGGTGGATGAGGTCAAGGTGGGCGTATTGATCGGGTCGCTGTTGTCGGCGTTGTTGGGGGTTGTGGTGCTGCGCAGGTTTGGAGGGCGGGGGTGATTTGCACCGTTGAAACATCCATCGGCTGGCATGCCTGCCAGGTGTTCAAGAGGGGGATCGCTATTCGTGGTTACAGAAACTGCACGGCATGTCGATAAAGATGTGACATGCCAAGGACTCGGCAAATCTGCCTTATTTCGAGAGCCCTCTGCATGTTTCATTTATTCCGCCCACGTCGCGACAGAAAAGCGCTTCAGCAACTAATTGCCTCTCTCAAGGGTTCTGGCGAGCCGATGGTAAGAGGTTGCGCTGAAGAAAGTACGGTACTCGAATGCTGGGGTTCGCTGAGCGGCCAGCGTCACATGAACGAGCAGCGTATTGCCGACCTTGAGCAAGAACTTGAAACCGCCCGCCATCTTCTCGGGGAGGCTTCTGCCTCGGCGGCTGCTTACGAAACACGATTTGATCTGGTCAATCGTGCGTCCAGTGAAGGCCTCTGGGACATGGAGGTGGTTGCGGGCGATCCGGTCAACCCGAACAATCGATTCTGGTGGTCTCAGCAACTGCGTTCGCTTCTGGGCTTCAATGACGAGCGAGATTTTCCCAACGTACTGGCAAGCTGGGCAGACCGGCTTCATCCGCAGGATAAACAAGCCACGCTGGACGCATTTGCCAAGCACCTCAACGACCGCTCGGGTAACACGCCGTATCGGGTCAAGAATCGTCTGGCCATGAAGAACGGCACGTATCGCTGGTTTTATGCCCAAGGCGAAACACTGAGAGACGCCCGCGGAACGCCCTTGCGTGTTGCAGGCTCTCTTCGTGATATTCACGATGAGCTCGAGCGTGACCTTGAACATGACGTGATCATCACCCGCTTCGAACTTGCACGGGAAATGCTTTCCGATGGCCTCTGGGACATGGAGGTAATTGCCGGTGATCCGGTCAATGCACGAAACCCGTTCTGGTGGTCGCCGCAGTTCAGGCGTCTGCTGGGTTTTGAAACGGTTGAGGAATTTCCTGACGTACTGGACAGCTGGGCATCACGCCTGCACCCGGAGGACAAGGAACGTAGCCTCACGGCGTTTGGTACTCATTTGAATGATCGCACTGGCAAGACGCCGTTCGATATTGAATACCGCTTGAAGATGAAAAGCGGCGAATACCGCTGGTTCCGTGCGCGCGGTCAGACCCGTCGCACCCCGGACGGTACCCCGCTGAGGGTAGTAGGGGCGTTAGTGGACGTGCATCTAAAGCATGAGCAAGACGCTCTTCGGGAAACCGAAGCGCATCATCAGAAAAATCTGGAAGAGAACATCGCCCAGCTTACCCAGATCGTGGGCACCATCCAGAGTATCGCCAGCCAGACTAACCTTCTGGCGCTCAATGCAGCGATCGAAGCTGCGCGGGCCGGTGAGGCTGGACGAGGCTTCGCGGTTGTGGCCGATGAGGTGCGCAAGCTGGCCACCAGAACGACCGAAGCCACCGAGCAGGCGGCCAGCATGATGAGCCGCTGACGGCGCGCCGATCAACGCTCGCACAAAAAAAAACGCCTCCACAAGCAGACTGTGTGAAAACACACTGATGAAGGCCCAAGCAAACGCCCCGACTTGTTCGGGGCGTTTTTTTTGTATTGGCAGCAGACGAAAAAAATGTCCGCTCAGCCCATCAAAGCCATCAGATGGCGCACACCGAGCACTTTAATCGCTCGTTTCAGGTTATAGGCATTCACCGCCAAGGCCATTTCAGCTTTTGTACCCTCCAGTTGTCGCAGCAAGAAACGGCCATTACCAAATAGCCATTGCTTGAGGTTGCCGAAGGGGTGCTCAACGATGGATCTTCGGTTGGCCATCATCTCAGGATGCGCCTGCATTCTTTGCTCCATCCGCTCGAAAGCCTCTTCATGGGCATGTCGTGAGACATAACGGCGCCGGGCTCGAGTGCATTGCGTTTTCAGCGCGCAGTTGGCGCAGTCATCGACCTCAGCCTGATAGATCCGATCACCTTTGTTGTGCTGTTTTAGCGTTAACCATTTGCCTGCCGGACACTGGAAACGATCGTGTCCGGTCTCATAGATAAAGTCTTTTCGCTCAAAGAGCTGCTCTTCCTGACTGCCAGGGTTTTTCGAACGATTGGGCGGTACATAGGCCGTAATCGAAGCATCCTCGCAGGCCTGAAACTGCTTGCCATTGGAGTAGCCGGCATCGGCAGTGACCGTCAGATCATCTTGCTGTAACTCTGCTTTGGCGGCCTTGGCCATCGGCTCCAGTTGCTTTCGGTCATCGCCATCTTGGGTGACCTCATGATGCAAAATCAGGCAATGCTCGGCGTCCACGACGGTTTGCACGTTGTAGGCCACACGTGGCCCTTTGGCCGTGCGCATCATTCGGGCATCGCTTTCATGGGTGTTGAACTGCTCGATGCCCATCGAACGCATCAGTGCCTGGCAACTCTGATTATCCTGTTGTCGAGCCTCAAGCTGTGCCAGGGCTACCTTGATTGCGCTGCGATCAATTGAATCTGTGGTTTCAGCCTTGTCGGCCTCATCCAGCTCGGCCAGATACTGAGCGATGCGCTTATCCAGTTTTTCTTCCTGGCGCTTGAGCTGCTTCAAATTCACATGACGCCGTGAGGATGCGACCGCCTGAAACTTGCTGCCGTCGATGGCCACCAACTCACCGGCGATCAAGCCTGCCGTGCGACAAAACCGAACGAAAGCACGGCAGGTCGCGATGAAGGCGGGTTTATTGTTCTTGCGAAAATCGGCGATGGTCTTGAAGTCGGGCTTGAGCCGGTTGATCAGCCACATCACTTCGATGTTGCGCTGACACTCGGCTTCAAGACGTCGCGATGAGCGAATCCGCTGAAAATAGCCGTAGAGGTAGAGTTTTAGCTGATCGGCGGGATCATAAGCAGGGCGCCCCGTGCTTTTTGGAATCGCTTTATCGAAGCCCAGTTGCACCAGATCGAGCCTGGCAACGTACAGGTCAATGACACGAACGAGGTGATCCTCGGGGATCAACTCTTCCAGCGAGACCGGGAATAGGCTGGTCTGGCTGCGGGACTCACCTTGGATGTAGGCCATAACGAAAAATGCTCTGTATCTTTCGATACGGAGCATTTTCTTTGAGCGCTGCGCAGATTGCTAGGTTTTCACACAGTCTGCCGCAGGCCTCTTTTTGTACACGCTCAGGATCAGTCGAACAGACCCAGAGTCATGTAGCTGAACCACGAACGGCTCTTGGTGCCGTTTTCTTCAGCTTCTTTCTCGGCCTGCTCGTCCAGCTCTGCCTGATTTTCCGGCAACAACTCTTTCGGGATCGAGTCCTTGGCGTCCTGATACTGCTTCTTGATGTCCTGATCGGCACGGGTCTGGCCCGGTGGCAGCGGCGCGCTGCCGTCGATCAGGCCCAAGGTCGCTTTCGACAGCCACGAGCGGTTGTCGGCTTCAGCCTGACGCGGGGTGAACTTGCCGTCTTCCAGTTGCGGATGGTTCGGGTAGTTGGTCTTCAGCACTTCCAGACTGGTGGCAGCCAGGTCGTCCAGGTGCAGACGCTGATAAGACTCGACCATTACCGCCAGGCCGTCGCCTACCGAAGGCGTTTCCTGGAAGTTTTCCACGACATAGCGACCGCGGTTGGCGGCGGCGACATAGGCCTGACGGGTCAGGTAGTAGTCGGCTACGTGGATTTCGTATGACGCCAGCAGGTTGCGCAGGTAAATCATGCGCTGCTTGGCGTCAGGCGCGTAGCGGCTGTTGGGATAGCGGCTGGTGAGCTGGGCAAACTCGTTGAACGAGTCACGGGCAGCCCCCGGGTCGCGCTTGGTCTGGTCCAGCGGCAGGAAGCGGGCCAGCAGGCCGACGTCCTGATCGAAGGAGGTCAGGCCCTTCATGTAATACGCGTAGTCGACGTTCGGGTGCTGCGGATGCAGGCGGATGAAGCGTTCGGCAGCGGATTTGGCTGCTTCGGGTTCACCGTTCTTGTAGTTCGAGTAAATCAACTCGAGCTGGGCCTGGTCAGCGTAGCGACCGAACGGATAGCGTGATTCCAGCGCCTTGAGCTTCTCGGTGGCACTGTTATAGCTATTATTTCCCAGGTCGGCCTGCGCCTGCTGGTACAGCTCGACTTCGCTGAGGTTTTCGTCGATGACTTCCTTCGACGAACAGGCCGCAGTCAATGCGAGGATGGCGATCAGCAGCAGGTGTTTCACTTGCATGGCGGCTTGCGTCCCTATAACGGCCTGCTGTCTTGGGCGGGGCCGTCCTGTTATGATGAGCGCCCCGCGATACCGGCGGGACAAAAGACGCCGTATTTAACCACAAGCGCGCTGCCGAAACCAAAGGCTAGCCGCCACCTAGTCTGGTCATGTCCGAAAATATAGAACTTCGCGCAGAGGTGCCGTCCGAATTGGGCGGTCAACGCCTCGATCAAGTCGCCGCACAATTATTCGCTGAGCACTCGCGCTCGCGCCTATCCGCCTGGATCAAGGACGGCCGCCTGACTGTGGACGGAGGCGTGCTGCGCCCCCGTGACATCGTGCATGGTGGCGCTGTTCTCGAGCTGATTGCCGAGCAGGAGGCCCAGGGTGAATGGGTCGCTCAGGACATCGAGCTCGACATTATTTACGAAGACGACCAGATCCTCGTCATCAACAAGCCAGCCGGTCTGGTGGTGCATCCGGCTGCCGGTCACGCCGACGGCACGCTGCTCAATGCCTTGCTGCACCACGTGCCGGACATCATCAATGTCCCGCGTGCCGGCATCGTGCACCGTCTGGACAAGGACACCACTGGTCTGATGGTGGTCGCCAAGACCATTCAGGCGCAGACCCAACTGGTCACCCAGTTGCAGAGTCGCAGTGTCAGCCGTATCTACGAGTGCATCGTGATCGGCGTCGTGACCGCAGGCGGCAAGATCGACGCGCCGATCGGTCGTCACGGCCAGCAGCGTCAGCGCATGGCGGTCATGGAAGGTGGCAAGCAGGCGGTCAGTCATTACCGCGTGCTGGAGCGCTTCCGTTCGCACACGCATGTGCGGGTCAAGCTGGAAACCGGCCGCACGCATCAGATTCGCGTGCACATGGCGCACATCAACTACCCGTTGGTCGGCGATCCGGCCTACGGTGGTCGTTTCCGCATTCCGCCAGCCGCCAGCCTGACCATGGTCGACTCGCTCAAGACCTTCCCGCGTCAGGCGCTGCATGCACGTTTTCTGGAACTCGATCATCCGATCACCGGCAAACGCATGAGCTGGGAATCGCCACTGCCGGATGATTTCGTCTGGTTGCTGTCGTTGCTCAAGCAGGATCGCGAGGCGTTCATCGGGTGAATGACTGGCTGATACCTGACTGGCCCGCGCCAGCGCAGATCAAGTCGTGCGTTACCACCCGCTCGGGCGGGGTCAGTATGGCCCCGTTCGACAGTTTCAATCTGGGCGATCATGTCGATGACAGCCCTCAGGCGGTGGCGAGCAATCGTCTGCGCCTGACGTCCAGCCTCAATGTTGATCCTGCCTGGCTTCGTCAGGTGCACGGCGTAGACGTGGCGCATGCCGATCCGTCCCGGGTTGTCGAAGCCGATGCCAGCTGGACGAGTGCCCCCGGCGTGGCCTGCACCATCATGACCGCTGACTGCCTGCCCGCTTTGTTCTGCCGCCGCGACGGTACTCGCGTGGCTGCTGCGCACGCAGGCTGGCGCGGGCTGGCGGCGGGTGTGCTGGAGGCTACGGCGGACAGCTTGCAGTGTGATCCGCAAGACATTCTGGTCTGGTTGGGCCCGGCCATCGGCCAGCCGTCGTTCGAAGTCGGCCCGGAAGTGCGCGAAGCTTTTACCGCCAGCCATCCTCAGATTGCCGATGCATTTGTCGCCAGTTCGAATCCTGAGCGTTTCATGGCCGACATTTATGCGCTCGCCCGGCTCCGGCTGGCTGCCCATGGCATCTCTGCCGTGTATGGCGGCGGGCTGGATACGTTCACGGATCCACGCTTCTTTTCCTACCGCCGTGCTGCGCGCACTGGCCGCTTTGCCTCGCTGATCTGGATCGAACACGCCTGATTGCAGAGCTCTTTCGCCCAGGCCAGCTAGGCTTGCCTGACGCCCGTCTGATCTGTATCAGCCCGTGCCCGCTTGAAACACGCAGAATCGTCCGCATCTAACGGGCTATCAAGCAGGTTTTCTTTACAGGTGTGTTCATTGCTCCGGCCTGCATTAAAAGGAAGGTGACTAATGCGTATCGACAGATTGACCAGTAAATTACAGTTAGCGTTATCGGATTCCCAGTCGCTGGCCGTCGGCCTCGACCATCCAGCCATCGAGCCTGCGCATTTGATGCAGGCATTGCTGGAACAGCAGGGCGGCTCGATCAAACCTCTGCTGCTGCAAGTCGGTTTTGACATCAACAGCCTGCGCAAAGAACTCAGCGCAGAACTCGACCGGCTGCCAAAAATCCAGAACCCGACTGGCGACGTCAACATGTCGCAGGATCTGGCGCGCCTGCTCAATCAGGCCGACCGCCTGGCGCAGCAGAAAGGCGATCAGTTCATTTCCAGCGAGCTGGTGTTGCTCGCGGCCATGGATGAAAGCAGCAAGCTCGGCAAATTATTGCTGGGCCAGGGCGTCAGCAAGAAGGCGCTGGAAAATGCCATCAACAACCTGCGCGGTGACGGGGCCGTCAATGACCCTAACGTCGAGGAGTCGCGTCAGGCGCTGGACAAGTACACCGTAGACCTGACCAAGCGCGCCGAAGAGGGCAAGCTTGACCCGGTGATCGGCCGGGATGACGAAATTCGTCGCACCATTCAGGTTCTGCAGCGCCGTACCAAGAACAACCCGGTGCTGATCGGCGAGCCTGGCGTGGGTAAAACCGCCATTGCCGAAGGGCTGGCGCAGCGCATCATCAATGGCGAAGTGCCGGACGGCCTGCGCGGCAAGCGTCTGCTGTCGCTGGACATGGGCGCGCTGATTGCCGGTGCCAAATACCGTGGCGAGTTTGAAGAGCGCCTGAAATCGCTGCTCAACGAACTGTCCAAGCAGGAAGGCCAGATCATCCTGTTCATCGACGAATTGCACACCATGGTCGGTGCCGGTAAAGGCGAAGGCTCGATGGACGCCGGTAACATGCTCAAACCCGCGCTGGCCCGTGGCGAGCTGCATTGCGTCGGTGCCACCACGCTCAACGAGTACCGCCAATATATAGAGAAGGACGCCGCGCTTGAGCGTCGCTTCCAGAAAGTGCTGGTGGACGAACCGAGCGAAGAAGACACCATTGCGATTCTGCGCGGCCTGAAAGAGCGCTACGAAGTGCACCACAAGGTGGCGATCACCGATGGTGCGATCATCGCGGCGGCCAAATTGAGCCATCGCTACATCACCGATCGCCAGTTGCCTGACAAGGCTATCGACCTGATCGACGAAGCGGCCAGCCGCATTCGCATGGAAATCGACTCCAAGCCGGAAGTGCTGGACCGTCTGGAGCGCCGCCTGATTCAGCTGAAAGTTGAAGCCCAGGCGCTCAAGAAAGAAAAGGACGACGCGGCCATCAAGCGTCTTGAGAAGCTTCAGGACGAAATCGTGCGTCTGGAAAAGGAATACGCCGATCTCGAAGAAATCTGGACGTCGGAAAAAGCCGAGGTCACAGGTTCTGCGCAGATCCAGCAGAAGATCGAGCAGTCCCGTCAGGAGCTGGAAGCCGCACGTCGGCGTGGTGACCTGAACCGCATGGCCGAGTTGCAGTACGGGATCATTCCTGACCTGGAACGCAGCCTGCAAATGGTTGATCAGCACGGCAAGCCCGAGAACCAGTTGCTGCGCAGCAAAGTGACCGAGGAAGAGATTGCCGAAGTCGTGTCGAAGTGGACCGGCATCCCGGTGTCCAAAATGCTCGAAGGCGAGCGCGACAAGCTGCTGCGCATGGAAACCCTGTTGCACAAACGGGTCATTGGTCAGGAAGAGGCGGTCGTCGCCGTCTCCAACGCGGTGCGCCGCTCGCGTGCCGGGTTGTCTGACCCGAATCGCCCAAGCGGTTCGTTCATGTTCCTCGGCCCGACCGGAGTGGGTAAAACCGAGCTGTGCAAGGCGCTGGCCGAATTCCTGTTCGACACCGAAGAGGCCATGGTGCGCATCGACATGTCCGAGTTCATGGAGAAACATTCCGTGGCTCGCCTGATCGGTGCACCACCAGGCTATGTCGGCTACGAAGAGGGCGGTTACCTGACCGAAGCGGTGCGTCGCAAACCGTACTCGGTGATTCTGCTGGATGAGGTCGAGAAAGCGCACCCTGACGTGTTCAACATCCTGCTGCAGGTGCTGGAAGACGGGCGCTTGACCGACAGCCACGGGCGCACAGTGGACTTCCGCAATACAGTGATCGTCATGACCTCCAACCTGGGCTCGGCGCAAATCCAGGAACTGGTCGGTGATCGCGAGGCTCAGCGTGCAGCGGTGATGGACGCCGTCGGCACCCACTTCCGTCCGGAGTTCGTCAACCGGATCGACGAAGTGGTGATCTTCGAGCCTCTGGCGCGGGACCAGATTGCCGGTATCACCGATATCCAGCTGGGCCGACTGCGCAAGCGCCTGACCGAGCGCGAGCTGACGCTGGTCCTGAGCCCCGAGGCGCTGGACAAGCTGATTGCCGTCGGTTACGACCCGGTCTATGGCGCACGTCCGCTGAAGCGCGCCATCCAGCGCTGGATCGAGAACCCGCTGGCGCAACTGATCCTGTCGGGCGGCTTCGAACCTGGCAGCAGCATCACCGGCAAGGTGGTCGACGACGAGATCGTGTTCGGCTGATTCGCTCGTCGGTGTCTATATAGAGGGGCCCTCAGCATGAGGGCCCTTTGCATCTCGGGGTTGCATCAGTAAAATCGGGCTCGAAAGGGCATCTGAAAAAAAATCGCAAATCATTGTCTTAAAAAGCAATTTATAGGGTTGACAGGTGTTTTTAAAATTGTAGAATAGCGCGCCTCAGAGACGTGAACGCAACGATACAAACGAAGCGCAAAGGTCGATGAGGTTGAAATCAACGAGTTAACAGCACGCTGGTTTCAAGGCTACAGGTTGTAACGTTGAATCTGAAATCGATAGTTCCGCGATAGCTCAGTTGGTAGAGCAAGTGACTGTTAATCACTGGGTCCCTGGTTCGAGTCCAGGTCGTGGAGCCAGATTTCGCAAGGTTCAATGCAGTTTCAGTCGGGGTATAGCGCAGTCCGGTAGCGCGCCTGCTTTGGGAGCAGGATGTCAGGAGTTCGAATCCCCTTACCCCGACCATATTTGGGTCGTTAGCTCAGTTGGTAGAGCAGTTGGCTTTTAACCAATTGGTCGTAGGTTCGAATCCCACACGACCCACCATTTTTGGTTCCAAGGTTCACCTTGGAGCCGAATCTTAAAGATCTGATGCCACTCGTATCGGGTCGCAGGCCGCTGGTTGAGGTGCCTTGATTTACCGGGGTATAGCGCAGTCCGGTAGCGCGCCTGCTTTGGGAGCAGGATGTCAGGAGTTCGAATCCCCTTACCCCGACCAAATACTGTTGCTACAGAGCTCGATCTTTAGATTTTTAGGTAGTCGGTCATTGTAAAAAAGCGGACAAGCGTCTTGGTGCGTTTAACCAGGCAAGCAGCCGTCTGGAGCGAAAGATAGCGCCAGCATCTGGTGATGTCAAATTAGAGCGCCCCGTTCCAAGCGAAAGCTTGTGATCGGGGCATTTTTTTTGGAAAAAATTGCTGTGCTGTGCTGGCGTAGGCCCGCCTGAAGCAGTCATTAGGCCTCATAACTAAATAATCTGCAGTGCGAAGCATCTGCTGATAATGGCAGATTGAGTATTTTTACAACTGTCTCTATGGCAGCTGGATCACCATGACCTGCCTATCCTTCCGGTCATTTCCAGCATTTCAGGGCGTAGATGCCGAGCATCCTGGCTTGGTACAGGTCTGTCCTCAATCACTGGTTCAGTACCAGTTCCTCCGCCGGCAATGTTGTGTTGTACCCACTTGGTGAGTTCGCCCAAGCTTCTCAACAGATCTTCCGGGCTGGAGCAGCCTAACGGTAGTTGCCTAACAGCAGGGTCGCCTTCATTCAAGGGGGACGGTATGTACTCGTGACTTCCTGACGTGATATCTGGTGCAGCCTGTATTGTCGTACCCGAGTGCGAATTCAAAGGGGCACTTTGTTTTTTGCGCTTTAACTGCACGGTCTGGGCGGGCGTTTTGCCCAAGACGTGCCCCGATGCTCTGTCGGCAACTGCTGTCCTTTCGTGTATCGACGATCCCGAAGTCAAGTCCCTCACTGGAGCAGCTACAGAGTAATGTTTTTCAGCTCGCTGCGCCGCATCTGCTTTTGCCAGGTAGCTGATCTTGGCCGGTCGCTTGCCTCGCTCATTCATCACCGCTCGCATCATCTCGTAGTCAGGCTCTATGTAATCCATCGTCGTTGCGATATTCGAGTGGTTCAGCAGTTTCTTGGTCAAATAGATATTGCGCTCTGGCAGCGTCATCAGCTCGCTGGCGATCGTGTGACGAAACCGGTGAGGAGTCATGCGTACCCCGGTCATCGCGGTGAGCTTTTTGTACATAGCCTCCACCTGATTAGAGTTCATCTCTTGACGACGGTAGTGACCAGAAAATCTGTTTACGTTGAACAGTTGGTCTTCGGGCTGAAAACCCACTGCTTTAGCAGCGTTCATGATGGTTTCCAACTGTGCCATGAGCCCATCCGGGATCGGAATCAGGAACTCACGGTGAGTTTTCTCTGTTTCACCTCTGACTCGGATCAGCCGGTCGCCCAGGTACACATCCGCATAACGCAGGCACAGCAGCGCGTTGAGCCTTAGCCCCGTGTAGTAGAAGGTTTCGAACACGGTGAGCCAGAACCAGGCCGGAGTAATTTCTGTCCGTTTTCCAGTGGCACGTTCTTCTGCTGCCAACACCTTGAGCCAGTTACGAGCGCGGACGCTAGCGTCGTTAGCAACTGTCTTTTTTGGGCGCTTGGGTGGCACCACACTCGTGTTTTTAAATGGGTTAGCAACCATGTCTACCAGACCGTGTTCGATTGCGTAGCCGTAGATGGTGCGCAAATGGCTGGAGTACGTATTCCAACTGCGCTTTGAGATTCTCTCCAGTTCGGATCTGCGCCAGTCGAGCATGTCCCGGTGCGTCGTCTCGCTTGCCAGACGGTCACCGAAGAATCTGACATAGGACTTTGTGGCAGCCCAGTAGATCTTGACCGTGTCCGGCCGTAAATCATGGGTGAGAATGTATTCCTGGGTCAGCTCAGGCAGTGTCATTGTGTTCATTCAGATGCTTCCTTATCTGCCAAGTCCGCCAAACTGACCACAGGGTTGTCGTAGGGCACTTCACTGAAGACGTCGGTGGGCTCTAGGAGCAGATAGCCCCGCAGTTGCTTGCTTTTGCGCGGTCCTTTGACCATGCATGTCCAAATGTTCAGGCCGGCGGGCGTCTTCCGATGTTTTTTCAGCTTCTCAAAAGATCGCTGGACCAATTGCCAGGCTTCGAGACCGCGCTCTTTCGCCTCGTGCTCAATCGCCGGATGCTCAAGCGCGTAACGTTTGAAGATATCCGGACTGACCAGAAACGCCGTGCTGTCCACGGTATGTACACGCGCTTTGGCGTCATTGATGATGATCCGGTGAGAGATCACACCGCCTTTCAGCCAGGTGAAGAAGTTGGTGCCATGATTCGGGGCCGAGTCAGTCGAGTTCTTGGCAGTGTCTGTTGCTGGAGTTGTCTCAAAAACGGGGATGTCAGCCTCAGCCTGCTTGGGCTGACTAAGCCGTGCAGGTGGTTTGGTTGGAGGAGAAAAGGGGATCTGATCGTCGTCAGTGCTCTCCGGGCTACTTTGCACTGGTGCAGTTGGAGCAGCAGGTACTGGATCGGGAAATAGATCGAGCAGCTCATCCAGCGCATCAAAATCTTTTACTGGTGCCGGTGCTTGTTTCTGAGAGGATTGCTGAGCCGTCTGATTGACCGCGGCAGGTATCTTCTTGTTGTTACCTACCGATAGTGGTTCGGCGGCTCCCACAAGCGCTTGCTCGACTTCTTCCGCCGGTCCTGCGGCTTCCACCGTAAGGGTGCCGGTATACGCCTCTGGTCTTTCGGTAGCGTTCGGCCAGATCAATGCCGGCGCTATCTTCAACACCGTGAACGTGTTCTTCCAGCCTCGACCATTGTCGATGCTGGCCTTCCAAATGGCTTTTCCCTCTCCATTAGGCTGAATGATTGCCTGATCCTGGAGCAGATTGAACATGGGGGCATTGGATGTCGGAATGTGCTCAATGCCCTGTGACAGCAGATGAGCCCTGAGCTGGTCTACCGCAGGCTTGCTGACAAGCCACAAGCCGTCCTGCGTCAGCCAGCCGTCTGAAGGACCATCGGGCTGGTTCAGCTTGAATTTCTCAGAGATGAGCATCCTCAAGCCTTCGGCCAGCTGCCGCTGAATGGATTGTTTAGGCGCTGACATTGCCCGACCCGGATTGCCGCCGAGCTCTTGCGCCACCGATGCCTGATCCGCCTGTGAGACAATTTCTCCCAGGATGTCGGCATGCTCATATTGCCCTGCGAACGCGAACACCAGTTGGGTCCAGAGCTCGGGAAACCCGCTGAGCCAGTCCAGTGCCTTCGCCGGAATGACATTCGCGTAGATCAGCGACGAAGCAGCTCCATGCAACCGGTAGTCCCGACCTTTCACGTACTTGAATCGGTATGGCTGATCCAGTGGCCCATGCCATGGATGCCAAGTCGTGCCGTCTGCCAGTTCCACCTTGACGTCTACAGCAATCTTGCCCAGGTCATGGACGAGCGCACCATAAGCCGATGCTGCAGACCACGCTTCGGACTGGGCAGCCTGTGACTCGGGCGGAGCTCCGATTGGCAGCAGATACATTTGCCGAATCTTCAGTGCGTAGGCGACGATTTCAAGACCGTGATCCAGCATGCCACCATGATAGGCATGGTGATGATTCTCCGAGGCAGGGAGATGCTGCACCAAGGCTGCGTAGCTCTTGAATGCCTGCACGTATAGCGTATCGAACTGCGCGCGGGGCAGGGACGTTCTCTGCCATATGTTTTCAATGAGCTGACGCCGTCGGGGAGTAGACAGTAACGTGTCGGAAGACTCGGGTTTGATAAACCCTGCAGCAGCATTAGAGGGCGTGGTTGGCGATGTTTTTCTTCGCTGAAAGAAACTAAGCATTGAGGCACCCATGATGAAGTCATGGTGGGCCTTTTGCTCTAAAGGGCTCAGCGTGACAAGTCGAAACCCATATCCATCCTGGAAAGGTTATTACATGAGCCGCCACCTGAATGGTTGGGATCCAAACAGTGTCAGCGAACCGATGTTGCCATGCTTGCCGAAGAAAATGTAGTCTCCAACTGCTTGTTTAGGTTAGTTTTTTTGTAAATCCAATTTTCATGGAGGACCGCCTTTCGAACCCTTTCGGCGTCCATTTCCGGCGGAATCGCCGGCCTTTTCAGGTAAGGCACTTACCCTTATTCCCCATTCCATTCAAACCCTTCGCTTTGCCCTTTTGCTTCAGCCCATTTTCCCCTTTGGTGCCGACAATCCGGTGCAGGCAAAGATTGAAATCCAGTGAAAGGTCCATGGCAGCGCTTCATGTCTCCAGGTGAAGCGCACGATGGCTGGGACAGCTTTTCAGTCGAAGCACTGTCGACTCGGGCCTCTCAACGGTCGGTATCTGTTGCGCAACTGCTCGTCGAGGGCTTGATTTTCAAGGGGGATTGAGCTGAAGATACCCACTAATGGGTTATCAATTGATATCAATACGACATGCTCTAATCGACCGGCGAGGTGACACATGACCCCAGATGCCAATACGGATTTAAGCGGTGCAGCGCGTTTTGGTCACGTGCTCGGTCGTGGTCTGCGTCGAATACTCAATGTTGAGCGCGCGTTCTGGTTGTTGCTCAGCCGAGCTGGCGTGCCTGGCCTGATCGTGACATCAGTTAAGTGGGCTGCCCGTGTGGCAGTGATCGGCACGTGTGCATTCTTCGCCGCTTGGGGGCTGTTGTACGTACTGTCCTTCACTGTCCTTTTGGCTATTGGGCTCGGTATCGTGAATAGCTCTTCTGTTGAAAATGGTCTATACACACCGCAACTGGATATCTTCGGTGACGCTTTGGAAGATGAACACATCAGTGGCGATTCAGGGTGGATGACTGGTAATCAAGGCTATGGCTATTACCAAAATGGTTTGAAACAGTCGTAAGGGTATTGGTTTATGGGTGCCGAGATGCATTTGTCTCGGCACCTGCAGTGTATAGCCTATTTTTTCATGTTTCCTTTTACCTCTGACATGATTATATTTGCGCCTCCTCCCGCTGATTTGGCATCTCTCGTACCGTCAGTCAATCCTTGCATTAAACCGCCAATCGTTGCGCCGCCCCATCCCAAGGCGAGCACCCAGAAACTTGGTAGCACAATGAACATCGCGCCAATTACGAAGTCTAGCAGCAAGTCTCCTTGAGCATTGCTGGCTCCAAACACGGGGTCAAAATTGGAGTGGGGAACATTGCTTCCTATCCCGTTACCGTAAAGTGCATCTAAAATCGTGCTGTCGACCCAGCGTGCCAGTTGGAACCAGAAGTCGACAAAGATCAATGCGAACGCAGCAAAAGTGATCGTCATAACGACCTTCAGATCAAACATTCCTACGACTAGCACAAACGGGATGCAGATGATCAGGGCCATCTTTAGGAAGGCCATTGCCATTGGTGCAGCCTGCCGAACGCTGTCCATGGCGGGGTACATCATGAGAGCCCCAGCAGCCTGACCGACGGTAGCAGTCAAGCGCGTCACATCGTTAGCCACTGAGCCACCCACTTGGCCGCCGTAGTCGGTATACACCTGTCCCTGCGTCAGTTTCTGTTTCCTTGGGGAGACCAGATCGCGAATGACCGAGTCGTTCACCTCATTCGGGGTCATGAATTTTGCCCACTGAGCGAGCTTGCTCAGCAGATCTGGACTGACCTGTTCCAGCAGTCTGGCTCTTAGGCCGATGCTTGCGGCCGACCACCATTGAGTGCACGTAGGAAATCCCCCACCACCAGTTGTTTGTGGCAGGCCCGCATCTCTTGTTGCGTCGTAGGGCCATCTGGTCCGAGGACTGTGTGACCTGAACCCAGAGAAACCATCATCATAATAGCCTGGCGTCTGCAGGAAGAACCGCGAGCCGATCCAGTTGACGTCGTTCAATTGCTCTTTGGTGAGCGTTGGTTGAGTCATGAATAGTCGCGACCGTGCCAGTGCGTAGCAGTCGTTGGTAAAGTCGGCGACTTCCTGTGCCAGTAGTGGGTCGTTGATACGCGCTCTATTCACATCCATTCGAACTTGTTGCAGGTCTACACCACAAGGGATCGCCGCGATGGAGGCTGCGGTTGCGGCTTTTGACATCGCATGCACGAATAGCCACCACACAGGAACAACGGCGCTTTTTCCATTCAACGTACTGAATGAGGTATTCCAACCCGTATCGGTCGGGTTGGGTACCGAATACTGACACTGCTCCGAGCGGCTTCGATCAAACTGCAACGTGTCGATGCTGACCGTCACCAGAGGCATGCAGCAAAAAATGATGACCAGAATCGCGGTGTAGAAGCGGTTCTCGACTCGGGCCAGTGAGAGCACCCCTTTGTTGCCTTCGTCGGCCCCCTCGGCACGTGCCTTGAGCCATTCGCTGATGATGATGGCGGCAAACGGCGCGGCCACCAAGCCGCTGTCCTCAATCATGTTCCAGACGCCGCTGTTGATGATCCAGCCGACCAGCGTGAGGTAGTATTCCAGATAATCATTGGTGTGTAACATCATAGTGTACTGACTCCCTCGAGTAGGCCGGCACGCCGTAGCTCCATCAATGCAATCAACAGCAGGGCGATCACCTCACATCGCATTAGACCTGCGGGAATATCGGAGGATGCCTGTTGAACCAGTTGCTTCCTGATCTTGAGCCATCCGAAGGCCAGCGTTGCGTAGACCAACAGCCGCCAGGCCAGCATGTACCCGTAGTGCGTCCTCTGCCATTCGCTGAATTGCTCCAGATCCCCAAACACCTTGTCGACGAACGTCAGAAACGTCACGACCAGTAGCGCCATCAGTAATGACATCAATAGAAAAATCAGCGCAGCTTTACCCGCTTTTCTCCATCGTCCAGTTTTTGTTGTGGTTGACGTCATCGTCAGTCCTCCTTCTTGGGGCTTTGCAATTGGTCAAGACGATCAGGCGTCGGGTCGCCTTGGAAGATGCCTTTTGAACCGTCCCTCCTGATTTGAGCCCGTTGCAGAATGGCGGTCGGAGAGTTGCTGGCCAGATTGCGCCGCATGTCCAGCTCGGTCTTCAGGTTGTCAATTTCCTGTTGCAGGTTGTTGTTCTGCTGACTGACCGCCTGCTGGGCCACATCATTGGCGGCGATGTTCGGTTCCTTGCTCCCGGTAAACATCGTGCGTTGAAGCAGCAACGCTTTACCCAGCACATCCGATAAAGCGAGCTCTGAAGCAAGGCGTTTGGCCAATATGTCCTGGTCGTGTTCGGAGCGCAGGGCCTCGACCACGCCGCGCGTCACAGGCAGAGAGCTACTGCTGGCTTGCGACAGGTTCTCCTGCGTGAGGGATTTGTTGCCTGAAATGAGCTCCTGCAGCGCCTTGAGTTTTGAGTCGTAGGACTCTTGAATGAGGGGCGTGAGCCCAACGCCAGCAGTAGAGGTGGTTTTGGTGCAACCCTCACACGTGCGTTGTTGCTGCTCTCCCAGAACACGGTTGGCGAATGTGGTTGCTTCCTGCGGCGAAGACCAAGTGGAGCACACCATGCCGTTGTTGCAGCTCGATGGGCTGATAGAGGCTGTATCAGCGGCATTACGTCCATTCAGCAGGTTGTATCCTGCCCGCGTGACATCGCCTACGACCTTGATCGGCTGTTGGCTCGATCCGCCGGCCTTGCTTCCACCCACCCAGGTGATACCGTCATTCCCACCTTGCTTTTCGACCTGAGCAACGGCTGAGACCGCGTCTGTGTTTCCGGTTTTCACTGCCTGACTCATGGCCTGGCCTTCGGCGATCTTGTCCCAGCCCATTTGTCCGCCCGCGACATCGAGCATCTTGTCCGCTATGGCGCGGCACGTGCCTTTGGAGCGGTCGAAATCAAGACGGCCTTGCAGGATGCCGTTGGTGAGCAGGTTGTAAAGCGCTGGATTGGCGCGCTGGATAATCAGCCCTGGCAATGAGGCCACTGCGCTGGTGGCGTTGTAGATCATCGAGCCCATGATCGTCTGAAAGCCGGAAGTGGCACCGTTCAACTGATTCTCCAGTGTATTGTTCAGGCTCATGTTTCCGCAGACCAGGTTGCTGTTCCAGCCACCGCCAATGCTGATGCTGTCCATGTTCCCGGCGCTTCCCATGGTCACGGCGTTGCCGCCACCGACGCTGTACAACACATCGTCACCGATGACGCTGCCGGACGAGCTGGCACTGATCCCTGGCGTCTCGGCAAGGGCGCTGTGGACCGTTAGGGCGCTCATAAATGTGATAGTCAACATGGCGGCGGCGCGGCGCATGATTGAAGTCCTCTTGATCATCATTGAAAGTCCGTACTGCCAAGAAAGGTTTGTCCTTGCCGCTTGCAGCAGGAATAGGGTCGCCATAGCGCCCAGGCGTATGAACCGTCTGTGGCTTGCATGCCCGGGCCAAAGTTAGGAAATACAGCGCAGCTCGGACTGAGAGCAGGAGTGAGCTCTTGCCACTTACCCGTGGCAGCAACGCCCTCAATCAGTTCTCCTGCAGGCCAATAACCTGGCATCGGTAGTGCGCGTAGAGGTAGGTAGACATGGACTTGTCCAATTCTGGTGACCACATCGCCGGCACGTTGAGCAATGACCGCAGCTGCCTTGTAATCGTCGGCTTGATGGATAAAGCCGCTGCGGGGGTAGACGCTTCCCCACATGTCTCCAGAGAAAAGGCCGCCCACTTCTCTGCGGCCAGGGATGAGCGCCTCCGGGTACACCGATTCAGGAACGCCGTGGCGCCAGGCAACCGTATCCAGTGTGCTCAAGAGGTAAGGCATGTATGGAGTAGCAGCACCTGGGCAGGCGTAGCCAGAAGCACTCGCAAACTGGCTGAACGTTGCTCCTCCTGGATGTCCGATAACGTCAGCATTTTTGAATTTAGCCAGGCTGTCTTCGTTGTTGTGATTGGTGGTCCCGTCGCCGCCATCCTGGGCGAATGAAGTTGATGAGCTCAACGAAGAGACCTCCATCCACGGGTTTTCACCGGTATTCGAGTAGCTTGATACCACGGCGTCTGGAACGAAGTGACGAACCTTGGTCGATGTCTTCACCTTGCAGCCAAACGGGGTGCAAAGCAGCCAGTAGCAGATTCCGACCACCTTGTATTCCAGGCAGTCGGGCGACAGGGTTGAGGCGGCGAGGGTGGCCGATGTCACTGTAGCGGCGGCTGGCCAGGTTGAGATCGACAGCGCCAATGTCGCCCACGCCGAAGGCTTGCGTAGGTTCATCACGGTATATCTCCCTGGCCAGCTTCATCTTGATGGTGGGCAGCACGCCACTGGGCAATGCGATGTTCCGCCGCCAGGACATTGGTTTCGCCATACACAACAAACGTGCGGTCGACCACCACAGCAGGCACCTTCGTGACCCCGATGCTCCAGGCGTCTACGAGGTTTTGTTGAGCTAAGGCCAGGTCGCGTTGCAAGCGCTGCGCATCGGCGCTCTTGAGGCGCTGCTGCATGATGGTGATGGCTTGTTGCTGATTCGCTGGTAGCCCTTCCGAAAGCTTGGTCTCAAGCCGCTCTTGCTCGTCCAGGAGAATCAGCCGGACATGTGCCGATGTCTGAACGGGATGGTTACGGTCCGTAATGACCCACGTCTCCGCGTGTGCGAGGGTGATCTGGGCGGCCATGACCAAGCCCAGAAGGCTACGTTTGGATCTGAAGCAATAGGTTCTGGAGGGAAGCATGTGGCAGTACCTGCAGATGGTGTCAGGTACAGGAAACGCGATTGATGAAGAGCCGTCAGTAGGAAACCGTTATCGGGACGATTGGGGTTTGGTGGAGTCTGCTTGGATGGTGCGCCCGCCATAAAGCAGCAGGCGCGGTAGCATTTTCTTATAACGCCGCATAAACACTGGTGGTAGGCTTTCCCGGAGGCCTGCTGCTGACTCTCTTTGGAACGACAGCGAATTTCCGCCAATCCTGATAGAGAGTTCCACTACAGCCAAGATCCGTAGTGCAACATATCTTCGACGTGGTCAAATCAAACACCTCATAAGAGTGGCTTCGATGACAGGCCGCATGCCAGAGCGGACGTGCTGCTGCTTTGGCTCACTCACACAGCTGGCCTGCGCGTCACAGAGCTGGCCCAGCTTGAAACGTCGCTTTTACCGCCAAGCAATCAATCCCGGTCGAAAAACGCGATGGTCGCAGGTTGAGGCCATTCCGATTGCAGGTCGTTACAGCTAACCAGGGCCGGGCGACCAACGTTGCTGCAGATCGCGACGTATGACTTCGATCACCCATATCCATAGCAAGTGTCCAAAGGTTTCAGATGCCCATTCCGCTGGAGGAAGCTCCCAGAGCGGAGGAGCCCAGTGAAACATCGGTAAAAGTACCCCGTGAAAAGCCAGGGTGACAAGCATGCCAAAGCCAAAACCTTGCCAAACGGCAATACGCGGATACCTAAGCGCAGTCAGGCAATAGAAAATGGCGAAAAAAATGGAAAAGCTTTGGTGAATCAAGGCACTGCCATAATTCACCATGTGCTCGGAGTACACGTAGGTAAGCTGATTAGCGTTGATACCGAGCGAATCAAGCATCTCTAAAGGCGGGATTGGACGATCTGGTGTGCGAGGCGGAAATGGGATTTCCGTCCCCCACTTGACAAAGCTAGAAACGTTACCTCCAATTAAACCGGCCGCTGCCGCGACATAATATTCACGAGTTTTCAAGTCAACATCCTTTCCTTCGATAGACTAGGCTTGAGAGATCCAGATCCGCGCCCAGAGCGTTTCCTCAAAATAGAAGTACCCGACGGCTATTCGTATCACTATGATTTTAATAGGTAAATTATAAATATCGAAGCGATCTTATTCTGGGGCTGCACACGATCATACAAACTTTCTGGGGGGTGTAACCCGGCGACCCCCCCCCCCAAAAAAAATATAGCGAGCTAAACCTATGAAGTGAGTACACCTATCGGCGCAGACTCTCCAGTAGTACAGTGCTAGCGTAACCGTCGGGTGGCAAATGCTGATCCTTCTGGTAAGCCCGGATGGCCGCCCGGGTCATCGCCCCTATCACACCGTCAGCAGTACCCAGGGAGTAGCCCTTAGCAGTCAGCAGTTTCTGCAAATCGGTTACCTGCGCAATGCTGCCCAAGGGAGGATTATCAGTCGGCCACGGGTGAGACACGCCGGTCCCGCCAGCATAACTGTCGGCTAGTAGCCCGATCGTTAGCGCATAGGCAATGGAGTTGTTATAGCGCAGAATGCTACGGAAATTACTTAGGGAGACGCTGATTTATTCTAAAACCCAGCTGTTGCCCCCAGATAAATCAAGGCCTCCAGAGCGTTGCAGGGACGAAAAATCGAATAAATCAGCGCCTCCTTAGGACCATAAATGCTGGCCCGCGATAACCAGCAGGCAGCAAGACCGATGCTTGCTCCTGTGCGAGCTCGCCCGGAATCGCGTGCGTCGTTCCCATCACCCCGAGCCGTTGCCATTCTGCAACGGGTTTCTTGATCGACATGTCAGCCTGAGCGTAATCGAAATTCTCGGGCAACTGCACCTCCTGTCCCCAAGAGATGCGCGAGTTTCAAGCACTGCGTTTTAAATAAGAGGCAGTGGAGGCCAGCGCATCGGCACGGGAACTCCAAACGTCGCGCCGATTGTCGTGGTTAAAATCAACTGCATAGTCAAGATAGGTCGTCGGGATAAATTGCGTCTGCCCCATCGCGCCAGCCCACGAGCCAATCAATTGCGCGCGAGCAATGTCTTTGTTTTGCAGGATATGAAGGGCGGCCATCAACTGTGTAGCCCCGTAATTCATCCGCCGGCCCTTGTAAGCAAGCGTGGCCAAGGAACGAATCACATCGCGACTACCAATATCCTTCCCGTAGCCGCTCTCAATACACCAGATGGCCGCGATAATCTTCGCATTCACACCGTAATGACGCTCTACCTCGTTCAAAACTGGCTCTTTTTGCAGAAGCTCCTGCCCTTGCTGGGTATTCTTCGGAGTCAGACGCTCAGACAAGTAATCCCAGATGGCCGTCGTGAACTCTGGTTGCGCCGTGTCCAACTGGTGCACAGTTGGGTCAAGCGTGATGTTTTGGAAGGCAAGATCGAGTGTGGCTGTGTCGATGCCCTTAGTAGTTGCATTGCTGCGGAAAGTAGCCAGCCATTGCTGAAAATCCGCCTCTGACGTGCTCTCGTTCTGCACGCCGGGAGTCATGTCTGTGGCGAAGCAAGCTGGCGCGGCTGATGCACATGCAAGCATAATGACTACCAGCGATGGAGTTATAACCCTGGAACGCATAGCTTTTACTCTCCTGTAAAGATTCCAATACGGTGCTTGTGAAGTGAAAGTGGCCTATGTGGTGCTTCTAATTTGGCGAGGTGTCGAGGTATTCTGCGCCAGCCTTATCAATGAAGAAGTGTGGACATTCCTGATTTGCATAATCTACATATCCTGTGTGCTGGGCCATTTGTTCATGTTGCGGGGCTATGCGTGGTCATCACTAAGCGTGAGGTTCCATCGGAAATTTCTATCAGCAATGCAAGTCCTGCACTATCACGCTATGTCGACAACGCGGAGCCCGCAGCATTCGGGGACAAACCTTACGGTCAGCACTTCCTGTAGGAAACAGGCCCTCTTACTCCTCTGTCTCCACTGCTTGGTAGTCACTCCGTCATGTCTGCCGGCTGAGCTGGTGACGGAGCATCTGTTTTTTCTAGGGAGGCGCTGATTTATTCGATTTTTCGTCCCTGCAACGCTCTGGAGGCCTTGATTTATCTGGGGGCAACAGCTGGGTTTTAGAATAAATCAGCGTCTCCCTAGCCGCCGTCTCAATCTCGATGTGTAGGATTTTGAATTCCTACACACGAACCTTTGCCGTCTTATCCTTCTTGCCGTTTGGTAAGTTCAAATCCCTGCGCATAAACAAGGTTGAACGTGTCTACCAAATTCATTATTTCTTGGTCAGGCAGGCTGGCGGGAACTGTCAGTACCGGTTCGCCACCCGCACCTCGCACTGTAGCAGTACGGGGACTCGACTTCCGATCAATCCGAATATCATTGGGGTTTACGAGGTAAAAAAATTGGTCATGTGCTTCTTCCGTGATTGCTGATAGAGTTTGAAAACTGAGTAGTTGACGCTGAGAGGAAGGTGATTTCTATTCAAATTCCGCACCGAAGATCCAGAAGCGTTTAAGAGGGTGTAGACAAAATCATGTAGTGAGTCGGCGCGCGAGTATTCGAGCCTCGGCCAACCAAACCCATGCCTCGCTTACCGCAAAAAGGCGATCATGATGCATGATCAGTCGCCGAGCTCTCTCATTCCAGGCATGAGTTCGCTCCACTACCCATCGCTTGGGCATGACCACAAATCCAGTCTGAACAGGCTCCACGGAAAATAGATCGCCTTGTTCAGAGTGCCATTGCCCTGTTCTTCTGTTATTCGGGCCACGGATCACTTGAACATCGATAGCGTGCAGTTGATGGGTGCGCTGTGCCCATTTTCCTGCGTACGCACTATCAACAAAAAGCGTGCTCAGTGACGGATATTTTTCCTTCGAGTACGCCACCGCATCATCCGCCGCGTCACGATCCTGCACGCTTGCAGCACTGATACTGACAGCCAGCAGCAGGCCCAATGTATCGACAATCAGACTTCGTTTACGCCCCTTCACTTTTTTGCCTGCGTCGTAGCCGCTGTCACCGCCTTGAGGAGAACTGCGGGTCGACTGTGAATCCAGGATCGCTGCTGACGGGCTGTCAGCGCGTTCTTCCCGCTCACGCCATTGAGCTCGCAAGCGATCATGCATTTGCTCGAACTTGCCTTGAGCGCTCCACCGGCGGAACGTTTTGTAGACATTGTCCCAATGAGGAAAATCGCGGGGTAGCATTCGCCATGAGCACCCCGTGCGTACGACATAGCAACAGGCTTCCAGCAACGTGCGCCGAGAGTGAAGCGGTGGCACTCCTCGTCCGCCCTGGCTTTCAAACAGGTCGGCGACCAGTGCCCACTCGGTATCTGTCAAGCAACTCGGATATAGCTGCTCCGGCAGTTGGCGGCGGTGGGTTTCATTGTAGCCATAGGCTTTATTAGGTTCAGGTGACTGAAAACTTCCCTTGGCCCGCTGCTTTACACGCGTAATCCCTGCCATTTTCAACGCTTTTGCAAAGGTGCCGGGATGCGCAGTGATACCGGTTTCGGCGAAGAATACGAGCGCCAATTCGGCTTGGCTGGAATAGGGCTGTGCATGAGCGAGTTTCACCAGCACGGGATAGTGCTCGGCGGCAATCGAGCGAGGACGTCCGGTTTTAGGCATGGCTTGAGGGCTATTCAGACAAGGGAGTGAAAGTTTAATTTATTTTGTCTACACCCTCTAAGGAGGCGCTGATTTATTCGATTTTTCGTCCCTGCAACGCTCTGGAGGCCTTGATTTATCTGGGGGCAACAGCTGGGTTTTAGAATAAATCAGCGTCTCCCTAAGAGGGTGTAGACAAAATCATGTAGTGAGTCGGCGCGCGAGTATTCGAGCCTCGGCCAACCAAACCCATGCCTCGCTTACCGCAAAAAGGCGATCATGATGCATGATCAGTCGCCGAGCTCTCTCATTCCAGGCATGAGTTCGCTCCACTACCCATCGCTTGGGCATGACCACAAATCCAGTCTGAACAGGCTCCACGGAAAATAGATCGCCTTGTTCAGAGTGCCATTGCCCTGTTCTTCTGTTATTCGGGCCACGGATCACTTGAACATCGATAGCGTGCAGTTGATGGGTGCGCTGTGCCCATTTTCCTGCGTACGCACTATCAACAAAAAGCGTGCTCAGTGACGGATATTTTTCCTTCGAGTACGCCACCGCATCATCCGCCGCGTCACGATCCTGCACGCTTGCAGCACTGATACTGACAGCCAGCAGCAGGCCCAATGTATCGACAATCAGACTTCGTTTACGCCCCTTCACTTTTTTGCCTGCGTCGTAGCCGCTGTCACCGCCTTGAGGAGAACTGCGGGTCGACTGTGAATCCAGGATCGCTGCTGACGGGCTGTCAGCGCGTTCTTCCCGCTCACGCCATTGAGCTCGCAAGCGATCATGCATTTGCTCGAACTTGCCTTGAGCGCTCCACCGGCGGAACGTTTTGTAGACATTGTCCCAATGAGGAAAATCGCGGGGTAGCATTCGCCATGAGCACCCCGTGCGTACGACATAGCAACAGGCTTCCAGCAACGTGCGCCGAGAGTGAAGCGGTGGCACTCCTCGTCCGCCCTGGCTTTCAAACAGGTCGGCGACCAGTGCCCACTCGGTATCTGTCAAGCAACTCGGATATAGCTGCTCCGGCAGTTGGCGGCGGTGGGTTTCATTGTAGCCATAGGCTTTATTAGGTTCAGGTGACTGAAAACTTCCCTTGGCCCGCTGCTTTACACGCGTAATCCCTGCCATTTTCAACGCTTTTGCAAAGGTGCCGGGATGCGCAGTGATACCGGTTTCGGCGAAGAATACGAGCGCCAATTCGGCTTGGCTGGAATAGGGCTGTGCATGAGCGAGTTTCACCAGCACGGGATAGTGCTCGGCGGCAATCGAGCGAGGACGTCCGGTTTTAGGCATGGCTTGAGGGCTATTCAGACAAGGGAGTGAAAGTTTAATTTATTTTGTCTACACCCTCTAAGGAGACGCTGATTTATTCTAAAACCCAGCTGTTGCCCCCAGATAAATCAAGGCCTCCAGAGCGTTGCAGGGACGAAAAATCGAATAAATCAGCGCCTCCCTAAGGAGACGCTGATTTATTCTAAAGCACAGCTGTTGCCCCCTGATAAATCAAGGCCTCCAGAGCGTTGCAGGGACGAAAAATCGAATAAATCAGCGTCTCCCTATGCACCTTCATTGGGCGATAAGAAATATCACGCAGCTATCGGGTGGGGGAGGGGCGAGGAGCAATGGAACAGAAAGTTAACTTAACCCCGACGCCCGTCCGCAAATACGCATGCTGCCTACAGAAACGTTACGAATCAGGCTTGTCAACCGAGCTACTGTATAGCTGCGATTGTACATTGATCGCCCTTCCGCCATAAAACTCCGTCGCTGCAGCCTTGCATGCGTCATTGTAAAAATCTTCAGCATCCTCCACTGTGTAGCCAGCTCCAACGAAACACCCGTGCGCAATTTCCCTAAGAGTGTGGCGTTCACTACTGGCGTTGTCGTAAATCGCATTAAGGCATCCTACTATGGCGATCACGTCTTTCTTGGAAAGTCTGTCCTCACCACTCAACAAACGTGCATGATTGATGTATGCCGATACGTTATATCCAGTAAATGAATCAGCCAGACCAGAAGAATCCTCAAAGCTGGAAACATCTTCATTCATCTTGAAATGGGCGATAGGGATGTATTTCATTTCACCCAGCTTTTTGGCTGTCAGATCACTTATTGCTTTTTCATCTTTCTTGTAAATCGACTTTTGCAAAAATATGTTAAGCTTGTTTAGTGTAGGTCCTGCAAGGCTAGTATTGCGCCGTGCAATTCCTTTTTCCATATCGGTTTGTGTAAACGGCCTAGTTGCGCCAAGCTTTTGATTTTCCTGAGAAGAAACTAGACCCTTTTTTTCAAGAAAGGGCATCAGTACTTTGTGAGCATCTCCCCAATTTTCTGAACTACAGTACAACGGCCTGAGTATCAGCAGAGCTTGACCTGCACGGAATTGGGCTTCAGGACTTAGGCCCTCACTTTTCTGTAGGAGCGGCTGCAATGCATCGACACAATTCCTTGGCGTCAATGCCCGCTCACTGTTGATTGCTCGGGCATGATGGTTCTCGCCTTTTTCAATAAAAGGATTAGAGACAGATCGTGATGCATAGCCGTAAGACCCTGTCTCTTGATTTGGAACGCCGGACAAAGAATACTTATTTTTGCAATCATAAGACGCGCCCTTGGTTATATCGAAATCTGGCGGAGTTTGGACAATACCGTGTTTTTTCAACAACTCAGGCTTGACACGCTCACCCATGATGCAAGAAATATTATTAGCTATGGAATCATGCGCTTCCTTGGTGTCGATTAAGTTCTTCATGTGCACTTTTGTAGCGGCGCGAAAATCCAACATCGTAACGAAAAGATTTTCCCCACACAATTTTGGCAATAATGAAGAACGCGTCGGCGCAACACCTCCAAAATTGGCACGATTATGGTAGGCATGATAATTAGCTTCTGCCTTTTTCTCTGCCTTCTGCAGGCGGGCGTCGCTGGTAAAGCCTTGTTTGCCGTCATTTAAGGAAGTGGTAGAAAGAAAAAAATCATTGACTGTTTTGTCGTAGAGGTAGGCGCTGCCCGCAAGATAAGCAGCGTACCTCATACTTCGGAGGTGTGATTGAGAGCCATTACTAGATTTGCCTTTCGAATCTCCCTCGTGTGTCCGTGCGGTTTGAGTTGCGCTCAGCGCAGCGGACTCATTATTTTTTGCTATTGTATTAGCCGCTTCTTTCGTAGACGAGGCATTAAAGGTATTCTGCACCAGTCTTGAGGCTGAGTAGAGATGACTGTTCCTTATTTGCATAATCTATATCTCCTAATGCTATGGGGCATTTGTTCATGTAACAAGACTATACGTGGTCATCACAAAGCATAGAGTTCCGCAGAAAATTTCTGTCCGGGGAATGGAAGGTTCAGCGCTTTCCAGTCGTTACGTTTGATGCACTTGATAGCGTAGGTCTTCGATTGTTCCCTTCGGAGGTGTTCCGCAGCCGCTTCGCGCTCCTCCTCAACGATCCGAGCTTCGTCGCTTGAGCCTGCTCAGGTCCGCCAGTTTGGGAACGTCACTGAGAATAAGTCGGCATCTTGCGCCGTAGGGAACTGCGTAGCGCATCTTGTAGCGCGCTTGCAGCATAGCAAGCTCTTCCACAAGCCAGTACGCGTTGTTGGCAACGATCTTCGCCATCTGATGAAAACCAAGTGAGCCATAGCTACGGACCTGCACCCATAGTAAGCGCGCTTGTAAGGGTTGTTCAAAGGCTGGGTTCATTTATAAATCCTTCGTGCTGGCCAGCCAGTCGATTGCGGAAAGCAGCGCGTCACCGTCAGGTGCTCCCCGCAGCTTGATCGAGCGGCCAGATTGTTTGTCCTTAATGACCAGCGTCGGTGTGGCAGTGATGCCGTCCAGGTTGGCCTTGTGCGCCTGGCTAACAACAGTCTGTCGGACAGCAGGGTTACTCGAAGCGCAGTTATCAATATATTGCTGTCGATCCTCAAGCCCCGGGATCTGCGGATTGTCAGCAGTTCCAGCACCGTTCGACCGAGTACGTTGATAAATGAGCTCGACGGCGAGCCAGAACACGTCATTGCCTCGCTCGATCCCTGCGCACTCAGCCCAGCGAGCTTCATAGCTCGCGGCCGGCTCGTGCATTGGAAGAGGGAGGTGGTGCCACTGCAGGTTCACGTCTGGATGCTGATCAACCCATGATTTGAGCTGTGGGAAATAATCCTTGCAGTACGGGCATTCCAGATCTGCATACTCGACGATAGTGAATCTGGCACCGCTGCTCCCATAAACCCACGCGCCATTATCCTTCGTCTGTTTGGATGTCTGGCTGACGCTGTCGGCGGTGTTGAGCTTTTGCATGCCCTGCCTGACATCTGGCAGGCATTCAAAAGCCAGGATTGCCAAGGCTACCGCACCGATGCCGTACAGGATCTGGCGACGTGTGGGTCGCTTCATGCGGAGGCCTCTTTATCGAGGAACTGTTTGGCCAGCAACTCCTGATCCAGCAACGTCTGAAGAGCCTTCTGCGCGCTTTCAGGCTGTGGGTGATGCTCAAGCCACTGGTCCAGCGCTTTGTGCAGTTGGGACTGGATCTCTCGACGATCAACCGCTACATGTTTCACGACTTCCAGGTGTTCGATCAGGACCGGTGCGCAAATTTTCAAGGCCAGCAGAGCATCTTCCTGTGGGTTTTTGAGCAGTTGAGTCAGGCTGTCGATCAGATTTTGAGTCAGGGCATCCATGGCTCTCATGCCAGGTTCTCCAAGGGTGAAGAGGGGAATGTAATGGTTGCCGGTTCAATCCCGCGAATGCGGTCGAGGTCGTGTGCGATCGCCATTGCGGCCCCCAGCTCGTCTACCCCTAACGACTGCATTAGATCGTACCGCTGTTTTTTTTCTTCCGGCTCAGTCATGGCCAATGCCAGGAGCAGGCTTGGGGGCACGGCTCGAAACAAAACCTCCATCGATTTGGAAAGCACAACCCCTTCAGTATACTTTCCGCTTTCTTTACGGGCTGACAGCATCAGTGACTTTTGCGCAGGCGTCAGCTTACGGAACGTGGTGATTTTCTCCACTTCATCCGGTGGCATGTTCAGGCAGATCCACCACTCGATCATGTTAAGCATCGGTGCTGCTGCTGACGGAAGGTCGTCGATGTTCTGAGTGGAAAGCCAGAACCAGGCACCGAGTTTTCTCCACATCTTGGTGATCTTGATGACGTAGGGCGAGAGAAGGGGGTTTTTCGTAATGATGTGACCCTCGTCAGTGAAGTTGACGATCGGACGCCCCTTGAATTGGTCCCGTTCTGCAATGTTGTTCACGGTGTTGATCAGCGAGATGTAGGCGACCGACAGTTGGGCGTTATACCCCTCGCGGGCGTAGGTGGCCAAGTCCAGGATTGTGATGTCGGCCTCAGGCCAAGGCGTACCCTCCCGGTTGAACATCTCACCGTCAGCCCCCATGCAGAACATGTCCATGGCTTCAGCCATCTCAAAGATGCGTTCTCGGCGCTTTTCCGGAAGGGTGGTGTCCTTGCCAGCGTCACTCAGCGCATCACGCACATCCTCCGTCTTGACTGCTCGTTCAGCGTCAAAGCATGTTCTGGCTGCCGTCAGAATGCAGTGCCTAATGGCGCTGCGGTCTGCGCGAGTGAGTCGAGCCTCTTCTCTCTCTTCGCCGCCGGTGATCATGAGCCTGGCCACGATCTCCATTTCGCCCAAAACATCACGCTCCTCTTCGCCCTGTTCAGGCATTGTTTGCAGATGCTCATCTGATCCTTCAATGTCATCGGCATCCAGGATCGTGACTTTGTCAGGTGTTGACACCAGGCGAATGGCATCAGTGAAGGGGGCCAGACTCACGCCCGACCCTGGCGCCAACTTGAGCCGGTTGACCGTCAGCCCAAGCTTTTGGGCAAAATCTCCCAGTAGGCCGAAACTATTACCGGCTTCAATGATGAACAGGCGCGGCCTGTAAATGGCGATTAACTGCATCAGCAAATTGTTGGCCGTGGCTGACTTACCTGAACCTGTCGGGCCAAACAGGAGCAGATGGGCATTCATCTGCCGATCAAGCTTGTTGAATGGGTCGAACGTCAGCGGTGCACCGCCCCTGTTGAACAGGGTTATGCCGGGGTTGCCCGTGCCGCTGGCACGACCCCATATCGGCGAAAGGTTCGCGACATGCTGGGCGAGCATCATCTGCGTGTACCAGTCCAAAGCATGTTTCTTGTTCACATCAAAACTGGCGGGCAGCCATCGCAGGTAACTGCTGAGAGGGGCGACTTCATCACGAGGATAGACAGGTTCCATACCAGCGCTAAGCATGGCATTGGCAAGCTCCATGCTCCGACTTTCCAGTTGTTGCTCATCCTTGCCGGTCAAGTAAAAAACCACGTTGCCCCGGTACAGCTTGTGTTTTCGACCGATCAGTTTCCGGGTTTCGTCGACCGCTTCACGGGTCAGGGCGGAGGCTTGATTGTCACCGACTGATTTACGTGCCAGTTTTTCCAGGTGGGCCTCCAGAACATCCTGTGGAGTGATCACCAGCGTGATGTTGAGTACTGTGTCCTCGGGCAACTTGTCGAACAAGGCATGCAGCGCGTCCCCGCCTTTACGGTTTTCACCCGTCAGGTGCCCGGTCTTTGGCGCATCGCGTAAGCGATCGAGGACGATGACCCGATGAGGGCGCGAGTCGAAGTACCAGAGACCTTTCTTGGCATCCGATTGCGGTTCGCTGTAAAACAGGCACTGAGAGAAATCATCGCCGCTGGCCAGCGGCAGCGTGCCTTCTTCTGGTGGTTCGACCTTGCGGTTATTGACGGTTTCGAAGAAACGATCGATGTCCTGGCGCTTTGATCCCAAGTGTTCGGGATGCGGGTTGAACCAGTGCAACAGCCAGTGACGAATGTCATGGCGATCCATGCGCCGGGTTTTGATGCCCGCGTTGGCCAGTCCTCCCGTCAGGCGCTCGCAAATGTTTTTCAAGTACATCGACGGCGTCTGGCCACGAACCAGTCCATCGCCGGTGCAACGCCGGTAGACGACCATGCGAACCCTGCGTTGCTGGCCGCGCCAGGGCAGTTGAGACACTTTGGTGTCTTCAAATAAACCTCCCGGCTTGGAGATTGCCTCTAGGTGATGTTTGAATTGCTGCAGGTACATTTCTGTAAACGCCGTACCCTGAGCGCGAGGCTGGACGTAATCATGCAACGTCTCCAGATAATCTTCCCAACTGGTTTCATCCTTGGCGTAGAACTGCACCACCCAAGGCGATTCATCCAGTTCGTCAAAACTGTCCTGCAGCGCATTTTCGAGAGCATCGCGCGCTTTGCGTAACCACTCAGGGTCCCGGCCTTCGGTGCCGATGGGGGTCAGTTCATAGAATGCTGCCAGTGACTTGCCGTCCTCGAGCAGCATCGCTTGCTCCTGAGGGAGGTACTCCGTCCAGGGCAGCATGTCGACGAATGACGGGTTGACGGCATACAGGGCTGCGATATCGTCGACCGTCGCAGGTTTGCGCTTGGGATCTAGCCACGCGCCCGGCTCTGGTATGCCCTCAGCCGCCAGGCGAGCCAGATAACGCTCTCTGGCCTGCGCGAAGATGGCCTCTTCTCGTAGCTGATCGGCGATCGTCTCGACGGGACTGTCAGCCACGCTGGCAGCACTTTTATCCTGACGCTTTTTTATACGTTCCAGAAATCCCATCAATAATCCTCCACCCGCTCACCGGGCATCGCGTATTGCACGCGTTGATACAGCGGAAAAACAGTCGTATACCCCGGTACTGGCGCGGGATCTGAGCCCGCCAGGTGAGGGAATACGTACATGACCAGGTCCGGATTGGGCAGGCGCTTGAACTGACTGTAGATCTCGTTTTGAGCCGTGCGTGTGTACGCGGCGCTGTCCTGCAGTGGCTGAGTGGCCCGCACATCGATCGAGCGGCGCAGCTCTGCGCGAGCATCGAGCAGTTGCCGACCGCTGCCGCCCGAGCCCGTGGTGCCCTGGTTCCAGACATCCATCATGGTGCTGTCGCCATGCGGCAGCATTTCCTCCTTGCTGGTCTGGCATCCTGCGAGTGTGAGCAAGGCGACAATGAGTGACAGGCCGAGCCGTCCGCTACGAGGTGGCCTTGAAAGATCAATCCAGGTTGGCATTGGCATGGCTCGCTCCTGAGGCGTACTTGACCTTGCGGCCTTTGAGTTCGTAATCGATTTCCAGCTCTTGATCGATGTGCAGTGAGACCTGCGCACCAGGTAAGACGTAGATAGCCGCAAACGCCTGGCCATACAGCTTGTTGACCCAACTGGACACATCCGTGACGCCTTGAGTCAGGATTTTGCCCATCGCCTCGTTGCCGGACAGTCCGGTGCTGCCGAGCGTCCCAGAAGCATTTGAGACGTAAGAGGAGGTGCTGCCCTCGGTCTTGATCAACGAGGCTGCTCCAGCGCCAGCTGCGGTGATCAGCGCTTGTGAGCCGATGTACTGCTGCGCATTGCTGCGTCGCTCGCCCGCGATGCACGGAATGCCGTAGGGATCACTGATCCAGCCCAGACCACCCTGGATGGGTTGTTGGTCGCCAGAGTTGTTCTGGTTGTTCTGGTTATTATTCTGCTGATTACCGCCCTGGACTGGGGCGGGTAACGTGCGGACAGTCCCATCGTTGAACACGAAGGTCAGGCTTTTGATCTGCCCCCGCACGCATGAGAGGGTCCAGTCGCCGGACGCTGTACCGCTGGCCACGGCACCGGCCACGTCTGGGAGATCGATGCCATTGGCCGTCAGGTTGTCCGGGCCGATCAGCACTTTGAAGGGGTAGGGGTCATTAACCGTCCCATCCACGGGAACCCGGCCAATCAATGCTGACATGGCCACTGACCCCATCAACGTCGAGTTCTGAGGCAGGGTGTAGGCTCGACGTACCTTCTTACGCTCCTGTTGTTGGCCACCCATGTCATCACGAACAGACTGTGCGCCTGTCGTCAGGGCTTTCTGGCCTCGGTCTACGGATTCGCCGAAGGCTGTAGGAAAACTGTAGCCGCTCGGAGAGACGCTCGTGCCAGCGGCGATCGGTTTACCGTTGCTGTCCAGGGCCGTCGCGTCCTGCGGATCGATCCAAACGATGTCTGAACCGCTTGAGTCGGACTTGAACTGTTGGCCATCACCTTGCTGAACGCCCAGGCCAATCGGTAGATCCGGGTTCGTAGCGCCGGTTTGTCCCATCCGGGTCAGTTCGTCCATCTGTTTCTTGAAACCCTCCACCACGCTTTGCTGTTGCTGCTGACTGTCGAGCTTGAACTGCTCCTGGGCATTCTTCAGACGCTGCTCTACCGTCTGATCGATGTTCGCCAATCGTTGTTTGAGCGCCTCGTTGTCCTGCTTGACGGCCGAGTTCTGCGCCATCACATCGGTGATCTGCTGCTTGAGCTCGCGCCCTTCAGCCACGACCGTGCGTAGCGTGTCGCTCGGCGTGTCGCCTTCCACACCCAGAGCCTTGGCCTGTTCCGCTGTGAGTTTTGGGGCCGGTGCGTTGTCAGCCTGCTGTTCGGGTCCACCTCTCATCATCTTGATGCCGATGAACACCGTGAGCAGGAGAAGCGGAACCACCAGGTACTTGAGCAGCGGGTTACTCTTCATGCTTGGCTCCCCGGGTTGCACGCGGATCTGCTGGGGCGGCGGAGAACACGGTTGCTTGTGTCAGCCCGTGTCCCCGCGTGACCAGGTACAAGGTCGTAGTGTCACTGGCATCACCACGAGGTCCGAGATACGGGTGCTGAAATGCTGCGGTCGCGAACTCACCCATCAGTTCACGAGGGTCGAGCATGACGCGCTGCGCCGTCTGATTTTGTAGCTTCACGGCGGTCACCCAAAAATCGTCCAGACGCCACGCGCCCAAGGGTGTGGCCTTCACAGGCAGAGTGGGGAGCAGGGTGGTCAGATCCAGGCGGCGATCGATCTTCACCTGGGCAATGTCGTCCACAGGCTCGACGGTGCGCAACGGTGCATAGAGCATCTGGGCTGCATAGCGGGTGAGGACGACTGGGACGGGCGTTTCTCGCTTGACCACTTCCTCTGGTTCATCATCCTCAACCTTCGAGCGACTGGTTTCCTCTGGGCTTGCGGTAGAGGACTTGCCTGAGCGTGCTGTAGCAGCCCCTCCATAGCGTGCGGATGATGTTTCACCTTCCACAATCTTCACCGGCTCCAGCGCCGGTTGATCCGTAGGTGCCTCTGTAGCCGCGATGTCGACAAGTATGATCTCGCCGGTCTTTGCGTTCTGCAGCTGGAGACGTGTCGGCTCGATCGCTTCCTTGGCAAACAGGTAGATCGCGCCGCCCGTACTCTGCACGCGCAGCTTTTCAGTCAGCGAGCGCGGGAGTCCAACACGAACATTCTGATCAACGAAGACAATGCGTTCCTGATTGATGCGCAGTGGTATTGCCAGCGGCAACCGCTCCCAGCGGAGAATCTCCACCGCCGATGCGACTTGGGCGTTGCCAGCCAAGACCATCAGTAATGTCGAGCATGTGAGTACACGCAAAACACTCATTTGAAAACTCCTTTCGATGGAGCTGCGGGAGTTTCGACGTTGCCCTCGATGCGTTGTGGCGCGCCGTTGTAGCAGTCCCATGCCAAGCCGAAGGGATTGGTTTCAGGGTCGACGTCCATGCGTACAACGTGAAGCGGGTATCGTGCGAGGGCACGCTTGACCAGCTGACCGCCGTAATACTCGTCGGCTGAGATGTCGAGCGTCACCGTCCAGTCGTCGATGGAGTTGGTCACCGTCCGCAGTTCAGGCGAGTCGCCAAAGCCTCGGCCGGGAATCTCGTAGACACCGCGGACGCGCTTGCGCAGCTCACCACTGGACTTGCGCAGATCAAAATCGCTCTGCAGGTATTGCTTGCAAGCCGGTGTGATGTAGGCGTCCAGGCGTGTGATGTTCGTCTGATAATCCTGTTCACCGTCGACCGGCCAGCGGTTCATTTGCTGAAAGATGTACAGGCCAAAGGCGTACACCGACTGAGGAGGGATGTCCCACCAAAGGCGTGTGCTGCCGGAACGCAGGTCGGGCGGAACGTGAATGGTCATGTTCTGCGGTGCTCGATACCAGCCGATACCCAGCCCCAAGGCCAGGAGCGCCAGCAGGGCGATGGCCATCCTCAAACTGGTGATGTGCGCTCGCTGCGAGTCGGCCAGCTTTAAATAGCGGCTCATTGTTGCGCCCTCCGACGGCACGTCCAGTTGCCCGATCGGATGACCAGATTGGCATTGTTGTATGACGTAGGACCGAGTGTTGCGAGCCGCAGCTGCAACGTGCGGTAGAACCAGGTCTCCGGTCGACCGCGTTTGAGGCGTCGCAAGACCCGAGCTGCGATGAGCAGTCCCAATGTTCCTCCGATGAGTGCGCAGACCACGGGCATGGATGGAGTGATCACGAAGGCCAACGGCAGCCCCATCACAAAGCCAAACCCGCTGCAGCCAAAAACGGTCACCCACATCTCATCCGCCGTAAGACCGCCAATCACCACGGGCTGGTTATTCAAGCGACTGGGCAGAAAACGCAGGGTTCCGTCTTCATGCTGATCGTGCTGAAGCTCAGTCATGGAAGCCTCTATGACTTAAAGGATGTTAGACGCGGTGGTGACCAGGTAGATCGTGACGCCAATCAAGCAGACGCCGACCACTGCGGTGCTGCCCAGATCGGCCCATTTGGCCTTGCCCATGTGGATTTCGTGATAGACGCCCAGCGCATGTCGGCCCACCAGAATGATGCCGAACGCGCACAGGCATAAGCCCAGCAGCGTGAAGCCGTCGAAGGCATAGTTTTGGAACGTCTGCAGGAAGCTGGTCCCGGTGCCGCGCGTGGGAGCTTGCGCTCCCGGTAGAGCGGCAGATGCGCCACTAGAGCTTGCCGTCATCAACAGGGCCGAGAAAGGTCGGCGTTTCAAGAGCGAGTGTGCCCGCGCAAACAGTGAATACAGCATCATCTTTATCTCCTATGGAGACGCTGATTTATTCTAAAGCACAGCTGTTGCCCCCTGATAAATCAAGGCCTCCAGAGCGTTGCAGGGACGAAAAATCGAATAAATCAGCGGCTCCCTATGAAAAATCAACTCAGCAACATGAAAGTCATGATCATGAACAGCACCGCCCAGCGAGCAGCAGCGACTGCCGCCGCCGGGGCTGCCAGGTTTCGGGTAGCCCAGCCGCGATAAATGCTTGAAAACACCCAGACGCCCCACAGCAGGAGGATCCCCACTGCAATTCCGGTCCACAGCGTGTTGCTGTTGGCCGGTGAAAAGCCGGCAGCGGCCTGAAAGGCACTGGTCTGGGTGGAAGACATCGTCATGGCGTGTGATCACCGCTGACGTTGTACTGGCCGGAAATGTCTACGGGGTCGCGGGGCTGTGCGCGGGAGGGCGACAGGTAGTCCTGCAAACCTTGGCGGATGCGCGCGATGTCGCTGACCAATCTGGGATAGTCCAGGTGATAGCGTTGGGCCGGGTCTTGTGGAAGATCGACACTGCGTTGCGCAACGGCCTCGAGCGCGTTGAGCTGACGAATCATGACTTCCACATTGGCTTGTTCAGAAGCCGTGCCGGCTGCTCCGGCATGCGCGGAAAACAGCAGGGGTATGCACAGCATGACTGCGGTCAAGCAGATCTGCACACGTGAAGACGTTGATCTGAGCGCGGGGGGATTGAAGTTCACGTCGCGGGCCTTGGATGCTGTGGGAATCTATGTCCACAGCATGACCAAGGGCTCGGTTTGAATCAGTACGAAACCCTTTTTAGGTCTGAGGGGGTTTGTCCAAAAGTGTCGGTGTGACAATGCTGCGTTTAAAGAAGAACAGGAACCCTGTACTGATTGCATACCCAACCGCCCAGGCCTGGGCGTTTTGATTACCAAATCGCTCGTGGCCACGATTGATCGGCTGAACGCTGACCAGCTCCCATCCTTCTCTGCCGTGGCGATTCAATATGGCCAGCGTTTCAGGGTTGCTCAAATATCCGTGGATGTCCGGTTCGGTAGTGTCGTCCGTTGACTTGAACATCAGCACGCCGCTGGTCACGGTTTTATAGGGAAGGGGGACGAAGGTCTGGGTGTATTCAAATGTAGTCATAAGTACCAAATGCCAGGCAGGGAATGATGAATCAGGTGTGTCTTCAGGCTGCAACAGCCAGTTGCAACGATAAACCTCAAGGTTGGAAAATGTAACCTGCAGTAAGATGTTCGTTAGAAGATGGGGAAAAGCTGCGTTACGTAAATTTTGTTCTAGAAGGACAAGTGCAGTGCGGACGATTGACTATCGAAGATTTGAATACAAGGGCGATTACGCGTCGGGGGCTTGCTTTGTACGTGTGGGTATCACCGATGGAGGAATGCTGTTCGGTTTGATCGCTCAGTTGCGAGACTATGACGGTACCTCTGTCACGAATGACATCGAAGAGATCATCAGCGGTGTGATTCATCGCCTTCATACCGAGCGGGCTTTACCCAAGGCGTTTTCTTCGATGTACGAAGTTCTTGAGCAATTTACTTGGGTCGAACACTACGCGCCTGGCATTGGAATCTCTTCTGAAGGGTCGTGGGCCATCGTCACCCTCGATGCCAGCAATACACCTGATTGGGAATATATGACCCTCGATGATGTTGTAGCTCATACCGATGTAGACCCCGACTTCTTCACACTGGGCGAAGACGACTCACGTCTCAAAAAGTAGATGGCGGGGAAGGCACGGGGTATCGAGGCTTTGAGTGCTGCTTCATGTCCTTGAAGCGCTGCATGATGTCGATCGCCAGTGACACTAAAATCTGGCGCAGACCACAGGTTTCCAGCAAGCCTGCCCAGCAGCCGTTGGCCGTGGAGAGGTTTTTCAAAGGACGGGGTTTGAAACTGGTAGGCATGCATGATCACCGATTGCTTTGAAGGCAAAGACACTTTTTGCGTCTCAATAGGGAGGCTTTTAATTTTTGATACGGTACGTTCACAAATTCTAGAGTCTAAAGAGACAAACTTGACGATGGCCCCTTACGGAGGTAAGAGGATGGAGCTTCCAACAGCAGCGCTACCGGGCTATCGGACTGAATCGTGTGATCGCAGCCATGGTGCTGGGTAGTACAGGGGGCGGGGAGCAATGAAACAGAAAGTGCACTAAGCCGAGTGCATGCGCGTAACCCCCCCCCCCAAAAAAAAAAAACATCGGTTTTCAGTCGCATTTAGTCCTGGTCGGCCGCTCTCGATTGCAGGTCGAAGTGGGTGGATGCAGGTTCGTTTGCAGTCATTGCTGGTTCGCGGTGCCGGATAGACGCAATCAATCCCGGTCGAAAAACGCGATGTTTGCAGGTCGGGGCCATTTCGATTGCAGGTCGTTACACCTAACGAGGTGGCTTGATGCATAGGCATTTTGAAATTCCTATGCACGAGCCTTTGCCGTCTTATCCTCCTTACCGTGTGCTAAGGAGGCGCTGATTTATTCGATTTTTCGTCCCTGCAACGCTCTGGAGGCCTTGATTTATCTGGGGGCAACAGCTGGGTTTTAGAATAAATCAGCGTCTCCCTAAGTTTAAATCCCCGCGCATAAACAAGATTGAACGTGTCTATCGCATGCAGTATTTCTATGTCAGGTAGGCTGGCGGAAACTGTCAGCACCGGTTTGTCATCCGCATCTCGCACTGTAGCAGTATGGGGACTCGACTCCCGATCAATCTGAATATCATTGGGGCTACGAGATAAATAAAGTTTTTCATGTGCGTCTTCCGTGATTGCTGATTGAGTTTGGAAATTGAACAGTTTTCGCTGCGAGAAAGGTGATTCTCTATAATCGATACTTTCGCGCCGAAGATCCAAAAGCGTGTAAATATTAGCCTGTTCGTTTCAGTTTCGTGGACTCTGACCTCTGGCGCTTCCGAATCCTCTAAAAAACTGCGCCGACACCGCCAAAGGCCCCGTCGGTGCAGCTACTCACTCGTTCACATCAGCCATTCAGTTTCGGCGGTCGATGATGTAGAGCATTTTGCCTCGCTCCGAGACGGCGTAGTCTCTGGCATCCTTGCGCAGGACCGACACGCTGCCTTGGTCTTTCTGGTACGCCTCGTTGATGTCGGGGATATCGGCGATGGCGGTTTCGATTCTGGCGCGTTCGTCTTCATCGACTTCGGAGGCCTGAACGAAAACGGTCACCAGTTCCTTGCGCTCTTCGGTCACTGACAGGTGAACCTGGATTTCCAGCGATCGGCCCAGTGTCTGTTTAATCGTTTGCTGAATGATGCCCAGCCCGATGAGGTTGCCCATGAAGTTGAAGCTCATGTCCTCCCGCTGGATGTCTGTCAGGTAGAGCTTGTCGCCTTTCATCGAAAGGGTTGCGGTGTCTCCTAGGCGATACCTCAGTAGCGGCGTAAAGTTTTCTCGGGTCAGCGAGGTGATGAGGATGCTGTCGCCTTCTTTTTCGATGAAATACTTGTCGGACAGAAACTCGTATTCAGTGTGGCAAGGGCTGTTGGTGAAACCCAGAATGCCGCCCTCGGAACTGCCATACACACCGACGATGGAGACTTGTTCGCCAAAGGCTTGCCTGATGATTTTCTTCTGGAAAGTTTTCAGGCTCTCGCCGGTGAAGACAACCTTCTCGATATTGATGCGCACACCGTTATGTTGCATGGCATTGATGAACTGCAAGATAGTGGATGGCACGCCGAGCAGTACGTTGAGCTTGATCGAGTTAAGCGCTTCGAAATGGCTCTTGGTCACCAGGGTGATGTCACCTACGGACACGACGTGAGCACCGCAGTTACCGGCCATCATGGTAATCATGTTGTTCAGAGCAGAAAACAGGTTGATCGTGAACAGGTTGGCGCAGCGATCACCGGGCAGAATAAAGCCGTTGCTGCGGAAGACGTTGGAGAGGGAGCTGTCTTCATCGACTTCGCAGTCGTAGTAGTAATAACAGCGTTTGATGTTGCCGCTGGTGCCACTGGTAAAGCCGATCAGGCAGTTTCGCTCATTGCGCTCTAGACAGCGTTCAGTCTGTGCCGCGAAGCCGTCTTTGTCCATGATCGGTACGTGGGTTCTGAAGTCCTGATAAGTGAATCCTTCAAAATCGTTGTTCTGGTGGATTTTAGCGGCAGTGCTGGAAATTCTGCTCCATTCCTTTTCCATATCGTAGGCAGTCATGCGAGTCCTCTATAGTCCGTTTTTTGATTTCCTGGACATCCTGCCCACCTGACGACAGCCAAGGGTGGGCAAAACGCGGACTATGAGTTACTCCTGTGGAGGGATCGGTTCCCTATTGAATGGATCTCGATGTCCAACATCTTTTTCATGAGCAGATGCGCGAGCCAGCAGGCACAAAAGGCCACTATGGTGTTACCCAGCAACTGCCCGAGCATTACCCCGACGCTGCCAAATTTATGTGCCCCATACCACACGAACGGCATGGTTCCCAGGCTGGCGCGCAACCAGCCGAACAGTGTGACGTACGCCGGTCGCCCCATACTGAGGAAGACTGAGGTGGCAATGAATTGCAGCCCGATGAGCGTCCAGAGGGCGCCGCCCCATCGGCAGAACGCGAAGAACACGACCTGGCCTTCACCGGCGACATGAAACAAGCTGGCTAATGGCTCAGCGAGCAGAATGAGTAACAGCGAGGTCACTGAGCCGTAGCCGATCAACAATCCGTACGTCATCTTTATGGCTTGCGACACGCGAGCAGTGTTCATTGCGCCCAGGTTTTGCCCCAGTATCGGGATCAGCGCACCGGGCAAGGCGAACACGACACAAAAAGCAACCTGAATGACCCTGTCGATCACCCCGATAGTCGCCAGCGCCTGAGATCCGAACGGCGCCATCGCAGCCATTACGTAGGCCATGCCCACTGGAGTCGCCAGGTTGCCAATCACCGCTGGCAAGGCGGTTCGCCCGATATTTCTGATGTCACCTGACAGGTTCTTCAGGCTGACCCGACAGGTCAGATGGGCGACTCGGTGAACGTAGTAAAACCCCAGACAGGCCGATACCAGGCTCGATATCAGGTAGGCGATGCCGGCACCCACCAGGCCCAGATCGAACACCACAATAAGCAGCGGATCTGCGATGGCAACGGCGGCCGTCGCCGTCAGCAGGGTCCACATCGCCTGTTTGCCGAAGCCTGCACTGCGCAGGATCTGCACGCATAGCTGCTCGACAGCGACTAGCACCGAAGCCGGAAGGGTTAGCCACAGATATTCACGCGCCGCTGTAAAACTGTTGCCCTCTCCGCCTAACATGCTGATGGCCTGGTCGAGAACTATTAGCTCAAGCGCAGCGCCACAAACGGTAGCCATGCTGGCAAGCAGCACACCACTACTGGCGAGGCGTCTGGCTTGATCCGGCACGCCGCTGCCCAGGCTTCTCGAAACGATTGTCGAGACCGCCACGGCTATGCCAAGAATCATCGAAATGAGGAAGAACAGCAGGGTTTTGGCTATAGCGAACGCAGCCAACAAACTGTCGTCACGCAGCATCACGATGTAAACCACGGTCAGCACTTCGATCAGAAAGATCGACAGCATGCTGGTCGCACTGGTGCTGGTCATGAACACAAGATGCCGTAACAACGACCCAGATGTGAAGGCTGCTTTGTTAACCGCCATTGATCCTTATCTTCTCGCTGATCTCAGAAGAGCACGGCATTGCATCACTGAAGCTCTGTATGAAAAGTGGCTGAGCTCTGTGATGATGCGTTAAAACAAGCTCAGAACACTCATTTACAATCCGTAGAAACCGCTTCCTCGCCTTTTTTGCCTTGCATGAACCACACCCCCCGACTTTTCGTACAGGGGGGGTACGCCGGACAATGGCATTCGGTTAAAATGCGCTATGTTAGTTTGCTTGAAAATGAAGCAAGGCACCACCTCGATGTCCCATGAGAAAATGTCTGTGTTCTGGACAAAAGTCGGTAAATTATTTCAGCAAACCTGTCAGTCCACGGATTCAGAATGGCAAAAACGCAGGCGTGTGATTGATACCCGGTTGTTGGTCGTATTCATACTGAAGATGGTTTTAAGTAGAAACCTGCAGGGTTATGGCAGCAGCCTGGGCGCACTGTGGGAGTCGTGTGCAGACAAAGGGATCGCTCTGCCCCGTACGGATGCCGTTGCAGCATCTTCCCTGTGTGAGGCCGGGCAGAAGTTGCCAGAAGCCGTTTTCAAAACGCTCTACGACGAACTGATTTCACTGTGGCACGCTCACCGGGACACACCAACCTGGAAAGGGCATCGGGTCTTTGCCATCGACGGATCGAAAATCAATGCGCCCCGCAGTCTGCTAGGGAGGCGCTGATTTATTCGATTTTTCGTCCCTGCAACGCTCTGGAGGCCTTGATTTATCTGGGGGCAACAGCTGGGTTTTAGAATAAATCAGCGTCTCCCTAGGCTCTGTACGTAAAGTGGCTGCGCTCGGTGATGCTGCGTTAAAAACAGGCTCGGAATGCTCATTTACAACACGTAGACTCCGCTTCCTCGCCTGTTTTTGCCTTGCCTGACCTTCGCTTGCCGACTTTTCGTACACAGCCTAGAATACTGCTATAAAACGCCACGGGAGACGACACGGCATTACCTTTGCGCCATGGTGAGCGGGTTGTACAATTTGCAAGAGCAGTTGATTTTACGATTTCGAGCTGGCACTCATAAAGACGAACGCCGCTGTGTGCCGGAACATCTGGCAAAACTGGAGCGGGGATATCTGGTCATTTTCGACCGGGGTTACTTCAGCTACCAGATCCTGCATCAAGTCTTGGCCAGCGGGCAACACGCCGTATTCCGCCTGCAGCAAGGGACCACTAATTCGCAGGTGGCCGCGTTCTGGGATAGTGACCGCAAGGATGCCATCATCGACTACGTCCCGTCGCCCGCTGTGAAACATGGCCTCAAGAAGCGCGGACCCACTACTGGGTTTCAGCCACTTGCCAGCAGATTGGTGAAATGCAGGATCGAGGATGAAACCCATGTGTATGCCACAACCCTGATGAATCAGACCGGTTATCCTGCGGACTGTTTTGCGGACCTGTATCACGGGCGCTGGGGCATCGAAGAGTTGTACAAGGTCTCGAAACAGTTCATTGATGGGAAGGACTTTCATTCGCAAACAGAGCGCGGTGTAAAGCATGATATCTCCGGACACTTCCTGCTGATCAACCTTGCCCGGCTGTTTGAAACAGACACGCGCAACCGACTGCCTTGCGATGACCAGCCAGTGGAATCCAACGCCACGACCTCATGGCCACAAACCGGCAAGACGTTGAAAATCAATTTCAAGCATTGTCTGTTTGTGGTGGGACGCCACTTGGAAAATCTGGTGCTGATGCCCGGACGGACTCCTGCGAACTGGCTGGACAAGGCGATGGTGGCAGTGGCCCGAATCAGACAGCGCAAGCGCCCCAGGCGGCAGTACCCGCGGCGCTCCTTCAAGCCCCGCACGCTATGGAATTCGTTTGGAGCGCCACCAAAACCTTTACCGAATGCCATTGTCCGGCTTACACCCCCTATACGCAAGCCAGTGCGTGGTCGGCCAGCGCGGTCGTTAGTGCTTATTAATTTTAGAGGACTAGCATGGTTTGAAGGAATGGTTCAGGTGTTTTGGATTTTGGCGGCTGCCGTTAAAAGGTGCTGTTTCAGTTTCATTTAAAGAATCGTAATCCGGGTAGCACGTAAGGTCGAAGAGGGTAGAGTCGCGTTATGTATGACCATTTTAGCTCACCTAGTATTGATATTTTATACGACTACAGTCCCTTTCTGAAACGATGTGAAATGACGGGAGGTATAGGCAGCTATTCATCTGGAACGCCCACCCCTCGGGTAGCGATAGTCGGTGCCGGTATCAGTGGGCTGGTCGCTGCAACTGAACTATTACGGGCTGGAGTCAAGGACGTGGTTTTATATGAGTCGCGTGATCGAATCGGGGGGCGAGTATGGTCTCAAGTGTTCGATCAGACTCGTTCACGTTACATTGCAGAAATGGGTGCGATGCGCTTTCCTCCCAGCGCAACTGGACTTTTCCACTACCTGAATAAGTTTGATATTTCGACTTCGACCACCTTTCCGGATCCTGGTGTGGTGGACACGGAGCTGCATTACCGTGGCAAGCGCTATTACTGGTCGGCGGGCAAAAAGCCGCCCGAATTATTCAGGCGAGTCTATGAGGGGTGGCAGTCTCTATTGTCCGAAGGTTACCTCCTTGAAGGCGGTTCTTTAGTTGCTCCGCTGGACATTACCGCAATGCTGAAGTCGGGTCGTCTGGAAGAGGCAGCGATCGCATGGCAGGGGTGGCTCAATGTATTCCGGGATTGTTCATTCTATAACGCGATTGTCTGTATTTTTACTGGCCGTCATCCGCCAGGCGGCGACAGATGGGCTCGCCCTGAAGACTTTGAGCTGTTTGGCTCGCTTGGCATAGGCTCGGGCGGGTTTTTGCCAGTCTTTCAGGCTGGCTTTACGGAAATACTGCGGATGGTCATCAACGGATACCAAAGTGACCAGCGACTGATTCCGGGCGGGATATCCAGTCTGGCCGCGAGACTCGCTGATCAGTCGTTTGACGGCAAAGCGTTAAGGGACCGCGTTTGTTTTAGCCGGGTAGGTCGCATTTCCAGAGAAGCTGAAAAAATCATCATCCAGACGGAAGCAGGAGAGCAGCGTGTATTTGATCGAGTAATTGTCACTAGCAGTAATCGGGCCATGCAAATGATTCACTGCCTCACGGATAGCGAGAGCTTTCTGAGTCGTGATGTCGCTCGTGCTGTCCGCGAAACCCATCTGACAGGTTCATCGAAGCTTTTCATTCTCACCCGAACCAAATTCTGGATAAAAAACAAGCTTCCCACCACCATCCAGTCGGACGGTCTGGTGCGCGGCGTCTATTGTCTGGATTATCAGCCCGATGAACCTGAGGGGCATGGCGTTGTTCTGCTCAGTTACACGTGGGAAGACGACGCTCAAAAAATGCTGGCGATGCCTGACAAGAAAACGCGTTGCCAGGTACTGGTTGATGACCTTGCTGCGATACACCCGACGTTCGCCAGTTATCTCCTGCCCGTTGATGGGGATTATGAGCGGTATGTATTGCACCATGACTGGCTCACCGATCCCCATTCTGCGGGCGCTTTCAAACTCAATTATCCCGGCGAGGACGTTTACTCGCAGCGATTGTTTTTTCAACCAATGACAGCGAACAGTCCCAATAAAGACACGGGGCTCTATCTGGCTGGCTGCAGTTGCTCTTTTGCCGGAGGGTGGATCGAAGGTGCTGTCCAGACAGCATTGAACAGTGCTTGCGCGGTGCTGCGCAGCACCGGAGGGCAACTGTCAAAAGGCAACCCGCTGGACTGTATCAACGCCTCCTATCGCTATTAACAGTCCTGAGAGCAGCGCTAATACGGGTGAAAAGAGCATGCATGAAATAATCACACTTGAATCGCTGTGCCAGGCATTGGCTGATGGCGAGATTGCCGCTGCGGAGCTGCGCGAGCGTGCGCTCGATACTGAGGCCCGCTTGGCCCGTTTGAACTGTTTCATACGTGAGGGTGATGCGGTCAGCCAGTTTGGCGAGGCTGATCATGCAATGAAGGGTACTCCACTCTGGGGAATGCCGGTTTCCTTCAAGGATAATATCTGTGTTCGCGGTTTGCCGTTGACAGCCGGGACGCGAGGAATGTCCGGTTTCGTATCTGATCAGGATGCTGCGATTGTCAGTCAACTCAGAGCCCTCGGGGCTGTGGTCGCTGGCAAGAACAACATGCACGAACTCAGTTTCGGAGTGACCTCCATCAATCCTCATTGGGGAACCGTGGGAAACCCCGTGGCCCCCGGTTATTGTGCCGGAGGCAGTAGTGGTGGAAGTGCCGCCGCAGTGGCAAGTGGAATTGTTCCGCTGTCGGTGGGGACCGACACGGGGGGCTCGATAAGAATACCGGCGGCCTTCTGCGGCATTACGGGCTTCAGACCCACTACTGGACGCTGGTCAACGGCAGGCATTATCCCTGTTTCTCATACAAAGGATTGCGTTGGGTTGCTGACACGAACGGCAGGCGACGCCGGATTTTTGTACGGACTGTTGTCAGGCAAGCAGCAGTCTTTTCCCCTGAGCAGGACGGCCCCCTGTCGAATCGGCCTACCGGTCTCCATGTGGTCCGATCTGGATGGCGAGGTGGAGAGGGCATGCGTGAATGCACTCAGCCTGCTGCGCAAGACAGGGTTCGAGTTTATTGAAATTGATGATGCCGATATTGTCGAATTGAACCAGACACTCACGTTCACCGTTCCGCTTTACGAATTCTTTGCAGACCTTGCTCAGTCATTGCTCTCCTTGGGCTGGAAGCACGGTATCCATCATATTTTTGCACAGGTTGATGATGCCAACGTGAAAGGCATCATCAATCACCACCTTGGGGAGGGCGCTATAAAACCGGCTCACTATTTGAGTTCACTGCAAAATGGCGAGCTGTTGAAAAGAAAAATGGATGAGCTATTTGCTCGTCATAATATCGAGCTCCTGGGGTATCCCACGGTACCTTGCCGGGTACCTCATCTGGATCATGCTGACCGACCAGAGTTTTTCAGTCAGGCAATTCGCAATACCGACCTGGCCAGCAATGCGATGCTCCCCTCCATTACTATTCCTGTCGGGCCAGAAGGGCGATTGCCGGTCGGCTTGAGTTTTGATGCTCTAAGAGGGCGAGACGCACTTTTGCTGAGCAGAGTCAGTGCCATAGAGCAGGTATTAGAACGTTGAGGATTCAGTGGCCGACGATGGTTGATGCGGTTCGCGGTGTCGGCCCCCTCGCGTGCATTGAGCGACGGGGCCTTTTTGGGGAGCGCAGAATTCGGAAAAAATCGTACTCTAGACAGTTACTGGTGCGCTAGTGTGCTGTCTCAAAATTAACTTCTCTCAAGCCTGAGTGTTCATTGCCGCTCGGGCTCGTTGTATCTTGTTCAAGATATCTTCTCCTTTGGCGTTCCAAACGTAGCGAGTCGGCTGTGCATTTCGTAGTGCCAGAAATGTAGTGATCGAGCTTTCCAGCTCGCGAACCGAGCTGAAACTGCCGTCGCGCAGGTACACCGTAATGTCGCGAAAGAAACGCTCAACCATGTTCATCCACGAACTTGAGGTCGGGGTGAAATGCATATGGAAGCGCTTGTGCTTTTCGAGCCAGGCTTTCACTTTCGGATGTTTATGCGTGGCGTAGTTGTCGACGATCAGGTGCAACTGAAGGTGCTTGGGCGTTTCTCGATTGATTTTCTTGAGAAAGTCCAACCACTCTTGATGCCGGTGTTGGCGTTCTATAGCGCTGATCAACCGCCCTTCGAGGTAATCGAGCGCCGTGAACAGGGTAACCGTGCCATGGCGAAGATAATCGTGCGATTGCGTACGGATATGACCGATGCCCAAAGGTAGTCCCGGCTGAGTGCGCTCCAAGGCCTGAACCTGGCTTTTTTCATCACAGCAGAGCACCAGTGCTTTGTCTGGCGGGTCCAGATACAACCCGATGACGTCCCAGAATTTCTCTTCGAAGTTGGGATCGTTGGACAGCTTGAACGTACGAGCCAAGTGCGGCTTTATGTCATTGGCAGCCCATATGCGCTGGACGCTGGCCGGAGAAACACCAGCGACCCTCGCCATACTTCGACAGCTCCAGCGAGGCTGGCCAATACGGGGTTGGACCACTTGCTCAAGCACTCGGGCCAAGGCTTCTGGCGGCAAGAATGACTTACGTCCTCGCCCAGGCTTATCGATCAAACCGTCTAGCCCCTGCTCTTGAAAGCGCTGACACCAAAGAGTGACCGATCGCAGAGAGAATCCAACCAGGCGTGCGATTTCAACCCGAGAACAACCTTGAGCAGCTGGCAGGATGACCCTGGCGCGGCGTCCGTCACGCTGACTGATGGTGGCTGATCGTGTGCGCCGACTCAGCTCGGCGTGTTGTTCAGGACTCAGAGCAATATCTTGGGCGCTCATTTCTTCGCCTCCAACGGTGTAATCCACGAGCAAGCATAGACGATCTTATAGGGAATTTATTTTTGAGACAGCACACTAGATGGTCTAAAAGTGCAGGATCAAATCGACCTGTTTAACATAGGGTGTAGTGGTTAACTGATCCCGGACACGACGTTAAGTTTTTCCTCGGCCTGAGCCGGTGGCAGCCCACCATTAAATTGGTGTGGTCGAATCCAGTTGTACCGGTGCATCAAAAAATGGCTGATATCCCGCTGAGCTTGTTGGACCGTCGTGCAGCCTATGGTCGGTATCCACTCGGTTTTCAGACTCCTGAACACCCGCTCCATCCGCGCATTATCCCAACAGTTCCCTCGCCTGCTCATGCTCTGACGCATGCGATATCGCCGAAGGCGCTGGCGAAAACTCCGGCTTCCATATTGCGAGCCCTGTCGGAGTAGAACAGCAAACCCTGAGGCTTCCCTCGCTGCCCGTAAGCCATGTCCAAGGCCTTGATGACCAAGTCGGCATCCGGCTTTCCCGACAACGCCCAGCCCACAACACGGCGGGCAAAAAGATCTAGCACAACCGCCAGATACTGCCATTTCCCTTGAGCCCAGATGTAAGTGATATCGCCACACCAGACGTGGTCAGGAGCGGGCACATCAAACTCCCGGTTCAAAATATTAGGGATGTCGGGCCGCTCGACCGTCGCCTTTTTGTAAGCATGCGATCCCGGTTGTTTGCTGACCAACTCCAGCTCGCGCATCAGGCTGCGTACCTTGAATCGCCCGATCTGCTCACCGTCGTCCTGCATCATGGCCATGATGCTACGGCTACCGGGAGCACTGCGGCCTTGGGTGAACAACTCGTTCAACCGACTGCGCAATCGAAGGCGTTCTACATCCGGTGTGCGGCGCCTGAGACGCCGAGCGTAGTGGCACGAGCGGGCCACTTCAAACACCTTGCACAGCCAATCAACCGGCTCGTGGATGCTCAACTGGTCAATCAGCGCGAACGCTCGAGATCTTCCGACATCAAGAGCGCGGTAGCCTTTTTTAAGATCGATTTTTCCCGCTCAAGGCGAGCAATTCGGGCTTCCAGCTCTTGGATTTTCTGCTGTTCCGGGGTCAGCGCTTTGCTCTGCGGGGTGACGCCCGTGCGTTCTTGCTGTACCTGGTCGACCCATCGGCACAAAGCCGACTCGCCGACACCAAGCGAGCGGCTGGCCTCAATGAAGCTGTAATCCTGCTTAAGAACGAGGTCGGCAGCCTCGCGTTTGAATTCAGGGGAAAAGGTACGGCGTTCTCTGCCGTGGCGATTCAATACGGCCAGCGTTTCAGGGTTGTTCAAATATCCGTGCATGTCCGGTTCGGTAGTGTCGTCCGTCGACTTGAACATAAACACGCCACTGGTAACGGTTTTGTAGGGGAGTGGGACGAAGGTCTGGGTGTATTCAAAAGTAGTCATGGGTCAGCCTCACGCAGTGGCCGCGATTACGGATCGGTTGTCTTTGAAACGTTGCATGATGTCGATCACCAGCGAGTTGACGGCCAGAATTTTCATGGCTCTTGTGACAGCTACGTACAGAAGGTTCAGCTCATCGTCGCGTTTGCCGGCGTCGATGTCAGGGGAAAGCGGATCTGCAGAAAAGTCGTCATAAAGCCCAACGAAGTCCCACTCCAGACCTTTGGCTCTGTGCGCAGTGGTAAGGGTCACGGTTGCATCGAGCTCCGACGTGACAGATGCAGCACGCAGTTGCTCGATTCGTTGGGGCAGATCTGCATAGTTTTCGATGATTTTGATCGACCGCAGCATCTCAGGATCCTGCGTGGCCTTCGCGATCACGACATACTGGTCGTAATCGGCATAATCGGTCAGCAATTTGCGCTGTTGGACCTGGTCATTCATATGCCGGCTGAAATAGAACAGGTCCTCCAGATCGCGCAAGGAATAGCTGTCGATCCCTCCGATCCACTGCATGCGGTGGTTTTGGTTGACCAGGCGCAGCGCGTTCTCGATCACACCGCTCACAGTACGGTGCAGGTAGGCGCGGTGAGGGAGATCGTCCGGTAAGGCTCGTTTCACCAACGTCGGCTGTCCCAGGCCTTGCAGGGGGATCTTTTCACCCTTGAAGGAAAGGATGACGTTGGCCACGTAGGCAACAGCCGGTCCAAATCTGAAGCTCTGAGTCAGGAAGTGTTTCTCGGCGTCGTTCATCGCCGGGCTGTTTAACGCATCAACAGCGCCCCTGAACCGATAGAGCTGCTGATGTCGATCACCGACGGTGACTTGCGTGATTTTTTGGATCTGGACCAGATTCGCAATGACCGGGTTCACGTCTTGCCCTTCGTCGAGCAAAATCGCACCGAAGCGCTGGCTCAGATCCGGCTGGCTCATCTGGTACAGCTTCAGATAGCCGTCGTGCGTCATGGAGACTGAGCGATCGTTGATATCGACCATCTTGTCCCAAACGTCCATGGTCAGATTCAGCGCTTTGCTCATGTATTGTTGCTGGACCGAGGTCAGCGTGCGGTTGCTCTGGAATCGCACGAAGTGATCCTCCTTCAGCTCCAGGTCTTTGCTGGCCATGAACGCATTGAGGGTCGAGACGATGTCTTTGGCCAGCTCCCAATCCTGCGTATTGATCGTCCTTGCGATGTCGGTCAAACGCAGATTGCCGGCCTGCTTGTGTTTGTACTGGCTGCCATAGACAGCGTAGGCGAGGCCGTGAGCTGTTTTGCAGGTCACGTTGCGTGGAAAACGGTTCTTTGCCGCGATCTCAACGGCTTTGTTGTAGCAGAGGTACAGCATTTTGACCGACGAGTTATGCGTGGCGTAACCGACGAGTGTCGTTGTCTTCCCGGTACCGGCAAACGCCTGGACCAGTAGCTTCTTTGCGAAGGAGTGAATAGCTGGCAGTTGTTCTTCTGTCCATTGCATGGAGGGCACCTAGAGGTATTTTTTGAAGCTGGACGCCGTAATGCTGACCGCCAGGCCGAGCAGCGCCGCGCATGGCAGGAGCACTAGCAAAGGGCTCACGCTGAATGGCAGAGCCAGGTAAAGGCTCCAGGGGATTATCACCAGCGGCACCATCGTTGCCCGAGCTTTGTGATACAGGTAGCTGGACTCACGGCCGGCACCGAACCGCCGCAAGTCTCTGCGCACCAGTCCGTCGACGAAACCCACGAACGCCGTCATCATAAATAACGGGATTGCAAGGGTGAGGATCACCAGGCGTACGCAAAACACCAGTGTCGTGTAGAGAGCCGCGAGGCCGTAATCCTGAAACTTGCTGACTCCCACGCCCAGCATGTAACGCATATCGAAACCGCGTGTTCGTTGTCCTGTCGCAGCATAATCAGACGTGTGTTGAACCCAGTCCTGAAGCCCGGTCTTGACCACCAGCCAGTCATACGTGGTTTGAACCAGCCATGTCGCTGTTCGGCCAGGCTCTTGAACAACCACACTCTGCAGGAACCCTTTGGAGAGCCAACTGAGTTCATGATCGAGTATTGCACGAGCATGCTGCCAACCTGCCTCCGGCCAGAAAAAGTACATGCAGATCCATTCGACGATGATGGCCCCCCCAGAGACAGGAACATCACTGCCGCGAACCGGAAGGGCAGGGTGAACAGTGAACCGATGAGCGTCTGTTCCTGGTCTTGTTGCTGTTTCGCACGGTCGGCAACGTCTGCCATATCAGATGACCTCCCGCCGGTCGTTCAACAAGCCGAAAGTCATGCCGCGTCCTCGGGAGCTACAGCAATTTTTTTGAAGTCGTCGAGCAGATCAGCAGGCAGCGACTCGTTGAGCGTCTGATAACCAGGCGCTGACCACCAACCCGTGTCGTCGACCTTGCCCACCTGATAGGTCTGACGCATGCTTTCCGCCAGGGCTTGCAGATCTGCCGGCATCACCTCATAAGGATCATGCCCTGGCAAAGGCATTCTGATTTTCCACAGATTGCCGCCTTCCATGAGCGCAAAGCATTGGCCCTTGGGCAGGCCGACGACGTGCGCGGGCTCAATCATTGGCACGCTGACCTGCTGCACCTGGTCATGGCTGGAGGACGTGAACGCGGTATTGCCCGTTGCACTGTCATTCGCCGAGCTGGCCGGTGTGGATGTGAAAACCTGAACCTTAGGCAACTGGTTTGTGAGCAGCTCGGCGGTGGACGTTTCACGGACGCGCAGCATGAACACGTTGTTGAAGTTACCGATCACCTGGCCAGCCTTGGCTTTATTACCGATCTTCGCTTCGATATCGCTCATGGTCTGGGTGTAGGCAGTCACCTGCATGCCGGCACCGCCACCCTTGTTGATCATCGGAATGAATTCCTCACCCATCAGCTCGTTGAACTCATCGGCGTGGAGGTTGATAGGCACTTTGGTGCCAGGGACGCCGCCCGGTAGTCCGTCGTCGACACCGAACTTGTAGATATGGCCTGCTACCGAGACCAGGTCGGAGAACATCGAGTTGCCGACGGCAGCAGCGACCTCAGTGTCCGACAAGGCGTCCAGGCCGATATAGACCACAGCCTTTTTGCGGACTACTTGCATCCAGTCGAAGATCGGTCGCGGATCATTCACATCCTGATAGTCCGGCGAGATCAGTTCCGCCATGCGGCCTGTTGTCAGCTTCTCAAGCAGTGGCAGCAGCGAGGCGACGATCTTGTCGAAATAGGTCTTGTCGTAGCGGACCGCGCTGCGCAGTCCATCCATCACTGGATCTGCAACGCGCGTCTGAGACAGGTATTGATCGATGGCCACCACGCGGAACGGCCGGCCCTTCATATTGAACGGTACGTTTTTATCGTTGAGCTTGCCCTCAATGGCAACGATCGCCTCCCAAGCCTTTGGATCAGACTCATCAAAGTATTTAGAGGCATACTCTTGAAAGATCCCTTCGATGTTGATCACGTGCTGCTGGATCTGCAGGTAGTCAGGTCGACGGCCCAATGCGACAAGGGCTCTTGCGATGATGTTCACGAAACGCCATGCGAACTCACGGAATGCTGCTGAGTTACCTTCCCCGGAGAGTTGCCCAGCGATCCGGGTGGCCACCTCTGAAATCCGCCCAAAACGCCCAACGGCGTTGTAGCGTGCCGAGTGATCTGGCCAGCCCAGGTGGAACACATAAAATTCGTTCAGGCGGCCGGCGCGTTTGGCTTCCAGATACATGCGTTTGAGCAAATCTGCATCGCCCTTCGGATCAAAGACGATGACGACCTCGTGCTTGCCGTGCTTTTTCCGCCGAATGTCCTGAGTGATGAACAATTCAGCCAGGCGCGTTTTTCCGACACGGGTGGTGCCCAGAACAATCGAATGGCCTACTCGCTCGCCCAAAGGGAGAGAGACGTTCTCCTCGTATGGCTCGATGCCGTGCAGCCTTGGCAAGCCGCCTACGGGTGGCAGAGGTCGCACAGGATTGATGGGCACGTCCCATGATGTTGCTCTGGCCAGAAGGCGGACAGGGTGTGGAGCGAACTCCGCTCTCTCCTCAAAGCGGCGCGCTGCGCGGAACAGTGGGGTGGCTTCAACGTAGCTGGAGTACTTCGGCAGGTAAGTGTCCATCAGCCGCTGGGTATGGCGCTGCTGCCAGCGAAAGCCAAGACCGATGAACAGACGTTGATTGCTCACCGGCACTTCTTTACTGGTCATCGTGTAATGAGGCAGACGACGGATATTTCGTCGATAGCGCAGCACATGCCATGCCTGTTTCAGGCGTACTAACCCCAAAGCCAGAAAGCCCGCAGCCGTCACGATGCCGAACAGCGGAGTCAGCGCGAACGCCCAGGGCGCGAACACGCATAGAAAAGCACCTGCAGCGCACACGTACACGGTGTACAGCTCAACGGCGGGTCTGAGCAGGGATTCGATGGCGTATTCATGAGCCATAACCCAACCTCCTATTGCTCGATGGCAGTTGGGGTGATCAACACCGGGTAGTGGTTCAGGCCGAGTCGTTGAGACAGGTCATCGCCAGCGGCAGGGGATACCAGCGTGTTGGGCAACCAGCTCCTGACCACAGCAAGTCGCTCTGGTGTGGTCACGTTGACCACTAGGCCTACGGCCTGCATCTGTTCAAGCACCGCACCGCGCTCCTGGATCCATCGGCGTGATGTTTCATCGTCCCCGATCAGGAACAAAGGCTGCAGGCCTGGCGCGGTGATGATTCGGCCCTGAACGGTTCCTGGAGTCATTCGAGTGGTGCGTACCGGCAATCCCTGTGCTGCTACAGGATCCAGTTGCGAGGTCAGGTCATTTGAGACAGAAGAGGATGGTTCGGGATTGAGAGATCGATAGTAATGCAGCGCTGAGTCACCACCTTTGTCTTCAACCATGGTGAGCTCTGCAGCCTGGCAGATCATAAATGGCAGGCAGAGCGCTGTGCCGAGGATCACTGATCGGGTCATGGATTGGTCACCAGCATTTGGATGCCGGTTACCCGGCTGAGATGTTTGGCAAAGGCCTTGCGGTAATTGGCGGCTGGAGCGCCGCCGGCAGGCCGGTGATAGCGTCCGGCGACGGTGATCCAGTCACCACCAAGCGCTCGCTGTTCAGCCAGGATCTGCGCAGTCACATCGAGGTTTTTGTAGGGATTGAGCGCGTCGCACGGATTGCTTGATTTGAACCTCTGGCCGTTCCAGCCCATGTTCACCTGTCCCAGACCCACGTCGACACGCTTTGGGCCTGCCTGAACCAGTGCTATGAGTAGGGCGGTGCAGGCATCTGCGCGGGTTGCAAAACGGTAACCCGCGCCGGCGACATTCAGTGTCCAGGGCCACGGCACAAGCTGCCCACGCAACTTTGCCCCGCTTTCCTGCAGCGCCACTGAGTAGAGCACTTCCGAAGGGATGCTCGCGGCGTGGGCAGCCAACTGATAAGCCGGTGGAGGCAGCTCGGCTGCGTGACTTGTCAGCGCGAAGCACAGCAGGGCAAGGCCTGCCCACGTCACTGACGCAGCCATTGCCCATTCACCTCTCGCACAACGGCCGGTAACTCGCCACCCAGGCTCAGGCCAAGCCAGCGTCCACCGTCATGGTTGAGGGTGATTTGTCGGGTTCTGACATTCGCAGGGTCGATCCCCGAGACAATCGCCCAGTTGCGAATTCGCTCGTCGTCGTTCTGGCTACCCACCATGTAGACGTCAAACGGCTGCTTCTGAGCTTGAAGGGCCTTAACCCGAACTGAGCACTCCGGGCAATCGTCCTTGACGAATACTGCCAATCGGCCATTGCCCTGGTTAGCAGGGCTCCCGGTCGCACCTTGGGACGCCGAACTGGAGATGGGCATCAGATTGGGATAGAGGCGTTTGAAGGCATCGTCATATGCGCGTTGATACGCCAATTCTTTTGCCGTGCGCTGCGCCTCGGCTTTGACCTGGAGCTCTGCATACCGCCGGCGCTCTTCATCATTGCGGGCTTCGATACCCAATGCAGTCAGCGGATCCAGCCCGGGGGAATACATACCTCGTGAACTCTGCATCAGAGTTTGATAGCGCTGCCATTCCTGAGGACTGAGGTTCCAGTCCCGGGCCAACATCTCGTCGCTGGATTGCGACTGGCTGTCGGTCAACACGCTCTGTTGCTCCCGGCTGTTGGACTGTGCGGAGCTGTTGGTTGCAGCGTTGGCCATGTCAGCTGCTGTGATCAGGATGACTCCCGTCAGTGTGAACATTCGCAGGTTGTAAATGGACATATGAACCTCTATGGACGCAGGGGCAGAATGCGTGGGGAACCGTTTATGCTGAACAAAGCGCGGGAGTCATCCAGGCTGTTGAGCTGCCAGTTGCTCCCTGCGACCATATCGCCGGGGCGTATCAGGTTCAGTTGGCTCAGCTGAGTGCTGCCAGGCGGGGCAACTGACAAGAAACGTTCCCCTCCGCGATACTCCACACCCACGACCGAAAACGGTGGAGGAGCCTCCGGAACTTTGGTTTGTGCTGTTGATTTGCGGGAGGAGGGTGGAGTCTTCGGCTTGGCCGCAGCGGTGACTTGAGCAGATGCGGCTTCAACTGCACGCAGGTCCTGGAGTTTCACCTGCAGCTCCTCGATCCGAGCCCCCATGACCACAACCTCTTGCATCGAGGCGCCCTGCAGGGCAGCGTCCTTCGCCGCCTCCTGCACCTGCTTCAGGAGGGCTTGAACGGCATCGATGCGGTTGGACAGTGCTTGCTGGCCGGCCCTGAAATCATCGATGGTCACGGACTTCAGCTGGCTGGCGGCATCGAGCCGGTCATCCACGCCATTGATGCGTTGGGTGATGGCGTTGACGGTTTCCAGGTTTGCAGCTGATTCAAAACCTGTTTTCAGGTGGAGAATCTGCCACTGCTGGTAGACCAGCACGCCGATCAGGACGATCAGGGCCAGGATTTGCAGGATGGCAGCGCGGGAAAGAGAAGGGCGCAGTGGCAGCTTCATGGAGGACCTCACTCAAGATGTGAGGCACGTTCGCAAAAAATGTGATCCGAGGCAGTGGGAAACCATTTTTCAATCGAAATGGGTTTCAAGGGTTGATCGTTTCTCCAAAAAGTTCCCTGTAGGTAAATCGCACTCTATTGACACCCCCGATTCTCGCCCTGTCTGTCGGCTATCACTATCCGAGCCATTCACTGTGGTCGTTGCGATATTGGCAGAAGAGGTCGGCTTTGATCGCCCTCACCAAACGCTAGGGTGAGCGTCCCTTATCAGTGCGACAACAAGATGCAGCACCGGGTATGGCGTCTGCCGATCGGAGCCGTTACCGCGTTCGCCTGAGGCCAGCGTGATTGAACGCATCGACGCACTACCGCTGTAGAAGCTTTTTCTGTCAGTAATAACTGATGATGTGGCGCGCTGGCGTGGCACTGATGCTAATCGGCAAGCGGCGTACGACGCTGTCCACAGCTCGGTGTATCTTGCCTCTCAGTGTGCTACCTTGAGGGCAGAATTGATCAAGCCGTTTGGGGTACTAAAGTCATGAACCACAAGCTGAACACCTATGGCGTATCCATAGTAGAGAGGCCTAAAGTTAAAGCCATCAAGAAGCTAGACTTGGGTGGCGACTCGGGTAAGCAGATCGTTTATTCAGAAACCAAGCTCGTTCTCAGGACTCACAAGAAGACCTTTAAAAAGTTGGCTGACATGTAATGGAATTAATCTTCTTTCCATTTGAACGTGTCATTGAGATAAACACTCAGATCTTGACTACCGAGCCCGGCATGAAGGGGGCGGTAAATATTCCGACCTTGCAAGGTGCGCTGGCTCGAATCGATAATGCGATCGCCTATAATGGCCTTGACGATGTATTTGAAATTGCCGCCAAGTATACTGCCAGTATAGCGCAAGGCCACGCACTGCCTGATGCTAACAAGCGCACCGGACTTGCAGTTGGCTTGGAGTACCTTTCGCTCAATGATTATGAAATTACTCTAGATAATGATTTGATAGCGGATGCCGTTAGGGAGACGCTGATTTATTCTAAAACCCAGCTGTTGCCCCCAGATAAATCAAGGCCTCCAGAGCGTTGCAGGGACGAAAAATCGAATAAATCAGCGCCTCCCTAGGAAGGCCTGTAAAATTCACTGGCTCAATTGGCCGCAGTCATGATTAGGCAATAGCAGAGTTTTCCAGGCTGATCCGTCATATGCAGTTGAGGTGCTGGCTGAAGTTGTCCGTGAAGGCCATTGAGATTAATGCCCGCCCGTCCCGGAGCATCAGCTACCGGCTGCCATTTCTATGTAAGGCGCTGGCTTGGTCTCATGAATAATGTATTTTTCGGCATGGTATTATTCATGGTTCTTTGATTTAAGTCTGAATTATAATATTGATTTGTATAGACTCTTTCCGCCTATTAATAACTGAGTGGGAGATGGTTGGTTTGTGTTGACTGGTCAGACGCCAAGCTGAGTGCGTTATAGACTGTCAACGTCGGCCGAAAACTGACCCGCCTATGTTTTAAATCGCCGACTTAAAATTGACCCCTTGGCTTGTGTTATCGAGCCGGTACGGCCCGTGAAATTGGGCTTCAAGCCGATCATATCGAACAGCCCCCGTCAGCATTGATCACGAAATTGAAAATCGATTGGACAGCGTTGCTTCGTCCATACCCATCAAAAAGGCCACCCGAAGGTGGCCGTGGTCAAGCGTTGATGAGTTGTCTGGCCAGTGCCATCTCTACAGAATCACCATCCTGGTTCAGTGAATCCAATCCAGACTCTGGAACATCTCCTGACGTACTCTGCGATACGGCGATCTTCTTGGCCATCAGCTGCAGGCAGGTGATCTGAGAGCTGCCGATGTAGCCGAAAAAGATCACTCTCACGTCCTGCTTCTGTCCGATCCTCCATGACCGCCTCGCCGCTTGTTGCACCGTGTAGACGTTGTAACCCGTCTGCATGAACGCAATGGTCGGAAAGTCGAGCAGATCCAGGCCGGTTTTGACGAGCTCCGGATTGGTGATCAGTACGTCGACGCCTCGATCAACCTGGTCAAGGATCCAGTCCTCACGCCTGGCGGTGTCCACCGATGCACGCAGCACTGCCACCTTCAGTCCCGATTGCTCGAGCACCCGCTTCATGCGGCTCGTGGTGTCTCTTGTACCCGTGTAAACCGAGTAGGCCAGAACCTTGCGGTTGCGGGCTTTTTCAGCAAGACATAGGTCCAGAAGGGCTTGTTCCTTCGGCATGAGCTCATCGTCATCGAAGACCGACGACACGAAAGCCAACGTGTCTCTGGATCGAGGATGCTTCACCACCTCAGGTCGAAAGCAGCAGTCCGGCCATGCCAGTAGCACGTTCAACACCACCCCTAACAGCGTGGTGTCTCTGCGGGCCAGTGCCTGACGAAGCTCGATGGTCAATGTCTGGGCAAGCTTACGGTGAGCCGCCTCCTGGTCTGGAGACATCGGTACGTCAATGAACTCCTCCCGGTAACCAGGTAGCACGTTGCCGCCGATATCCTTGAGTTTCAGGAACACAGTGAAGGGTAAAACGAAGCGGTGAATACCTTTCGGGCCGAAGCCCGGAGCTTTGACCGTCCGCACGGAGAGTTTCTTGCCTTTGGCAGTCTTGTGAGAGCTGCCATCACGCTCGGTGTAGATGTCCTTCAATACCCCGTGATCCCGCATAAAAGACATCGCCGCCGGCGCCATGCTTCCTCGCGCGTTGGGCTGATAGCCGTCCTCGATCATACGTCTGGTGAGGATCCGGAACAGGAGGTAGAACAGATCGTCTGCATAGCCGCCCATGAGAGTGCCGGTCAGCAGCACAGTCTTTCGTGCTTTGGCTGCCAGCACGCCCATAGCCTGACCTTGTGCCGATCCACTGTTTTTGTACTCATGCCCCTCGTCCACGACCAGTAGGTCGAAGCACCCATCAGGCAGGTAGCGCTTGATGAACTCGGTGGGTTGGTAACCCCCCTCGCCGAACCCGAACTCGATGTTGGCCATTGCGCGCTCCATGCGCTTGGCCTGTCGATCGCTGAAGATGAAATTGCCCTTGGCGTCCATCAGGTTGATGAACTCAGAGACATTGTCCAGAAGCATCGAGGCGAGAAAGTCTTCGCCGAAGTCAGATAAAAGCCGTTCTGCGCGAACAGGTCCGATTGTAGGGATGCGGCACATCGACTTAAGGATCGTGTTGCGGCGGCTGCCGCCATCTGGTTTGCCCGGACGCTTCAGCGTCCATAAAGCGGCATCACAGTGGTCGCAGCGTCGACGTCGCTCTTCACGCTGAAATTCCTCAGCGGTGATCAGATTGCCTTCCTGGTCCTGGAGCAGACGTCCACAATCTGGACACGCTGCCAGGCTCCTTCCACCGCCAGCACGCCGTTGCCAAAAGGCTAGACGCCAGTGGAACCCCATCCGCATCCGCACGCGGCCGAGAATAAAGAACTCCTGACGTCCGTCGTAGGTATCACCCAGTTGATCGCGCAGCTTCAGCAGCTTGACCAGAGTATCTGGTCCGTTGAGCACCCAGACGCGAGCGTCAGGGATGGTTTCGAGGATCTCGCGCCGCCACTTGTAGACCAGGTGCGGAGGCGCGATGACCATCGTCCTGCGATAACCAGCTCCATGCATGACTGCAGCGAGCGCGATGGCCATCATTGTTTTGCCTGTACCCATCTCGGCATTGATGATGCCAGCCTGCTCATTCTGATCGAGCAAAAGCGCGGTAATTGCCTGGACCACTTGAGCCTGGGCAGGGAAGGGCTGTCGTTTGAGGCCGTCCATCACCCGCTGCCGGGCCGGATTGTCGATGCCGGCATAGACCGGCGGGTTTGAGCGGTTGAGAGATTCCAGAAGTTCGTCACCAAACTCCTCGATAAACTCAGTGAGCCCAATATTCAAAGCATCGGCTTTCAGGTGGCTCGAGGCCCTTGGCAATGTAATGTCGTTCATGGTGTTTCTCCACATGAGAATGAAACAGGGCACGCACGACACCACGGAGGGTATTGGGCATACCCTGCGGGTTGGTTGAGAGAATGTTTTGTTTAATGCGCTGTCAGTAGTCCGACGGCAACATGATGGTGGTCACGGAGCGATCGACCTCGGTGATGATCCAGAGTCTGGTCTCATCCTCAGCGTCGATGTCATACCCGGAAAACAATCGGCCATCAGCACTCAGTGCTTGCTGGTTGCTGTCCCAGTCGTCGTTCGAAATCTCGCCCCAATCGCCTGTCGCGTGACGCTTTAGGTACTGCATCACGTCGAGAGAGTTGTTTTCGAGCAGACTTTGAACGCTATGTGTGAGCACCACACGGCCCAGTTCAAATAAAGCGTCCTGGCTACGTGCTTCAGTGTTTGAGGTGGTTTCGTGTGCAGATGGTGTTGTCGCATCCGAGCTGATGGTCAGTGCGCACCCGAGATAGGATGAGCCTGGCGTCATCTCCCATGCCCGAATCCTGGGCACAAAACGATCAGTCAAGATCCTTGTCTCAAACACGTTGCCGTCCTCGTCCTCGGTGAATTCGGTCTTGGGAACCTTATCCTTGTAGGTGTCGCCCTTGAGGACAAGGACACGCCCGGACCGAGAGGTCACCACACCGGTTATGGCTCCAGCAGCGAGTGCCAATGCTAAGTGCCACCGTGAAAGTGCCTTCACGGGCGCGCGCGGTTGAGCGCCAGTCTGGCCAAAGTGCAGCGTGAAATCAGGCCATAGCCCTCTCAGGCGAAGAACCTCTTCACTGAATTGCTCTGGTTCAAGCGTGATTCGGTAGAAGTGTTCCAGATCATTGGCGATCGGCAGGACAGCGTATTGCTCCCATGGCCAAGTGGCCGGTAGCAGATCAGCAGCTTGCTCCCCAGATCCGATTGCCCGCAGATACTCACGCATCGCCGCCACTTCCCGGGGTCTTGCCAGATCCTGACGCCGTACCCTGATTCCGAATATCACGACCTGTTTGAACGTCCGGTCTACCGCGGCGCAGACCCGCAGCCCGGTAAAGTGATTGGTGAGCCAGCCACACAGCTCGTCGTCCAGCACGTAGTGAGGAACGATGAATACCATCACCCCTCCGTACTGAAGCAACGGCAGTGACCGTTGGTAAAATGCCTTCTCCAGCCTTTTGCGGCCGCTACCCTGGTACTGTGAAGCGCCAGAGTGATCAGCGACCAGATCCCCGTAGGGAGGGTTGAGCCAGAGCAGTCCGAAGGACTGTCGAGAGATCATGGTGTCCATCAAGTCACCCTGCAGCACTCGGTCCAGCAACGTTTTCGAGTGATCAGCGCGCTCTTTGTCGTACTCAACCGCATACGCCTCGGTTCGGTCGCGCTCCAGACGGTGTGCGACTTCAGCCAAAGCCACGCCTTCTCCCGAGCACGGATCAAGAATCCGCATCCGTCCCGAGGTCGCCGGCAACAATGCCTGCAGAGTGCGTTCCAGCGTCAGTTCGTCAGTCGGGTAGTAGCCATTGCGTGCAAAATTACGGGCAAGCCGTGAAAACATCAAAGCCATGATCGGCTCCTTGGTAGGTTCGGCGCAGCGCTACGCTGTCACTTCAGTGGTCAGTTTTCCTTCGCGAATGAGTTCGCCCAGGGCTATTTCGAGTACGTCCAGCTGCAGTGACAAACGCCAGGCAGTCACCGAGCCAATAGCCCCTGGTAGCGGATGCAACATGTTGTGCGCAGTAAGGACTTCCATCACCGGCTCACGCCAATGTGGAAGGAAGGGAAGCGGACAAGTGTCTACGATCAGCGGCCACAACCTGTCGAACGGGTCTTGGGCTTGATTGATGAGCGCGTACGCACAGTGGTTTGCTCGATCCGGCTGCGAGCAACGCTGATCGAACAGCCATAAGTGCAACAGGCTGCCGAAGAGCGTTCCGCGAAGCTGGCGAGTGGTCCGTTTTTCCAACAGATCCGTATCAGGGAACACGGGGATGCGTTGGTCATTCATGACGATGTGAAACTGGTCCAGGCCATTCTCAGCAGAGCCGAGTGTTAGCCTGGCCAGAAACTCCTGCATGGCCGTGTCGCGGCCCCAGGCTGAGAGGAATATCAGGTTTCGCTGCTCGTCACAGACGCACGCGTCGACGTACAGATCCGGGCATTCTTCTATGTGAAAGAGTTGAGTGCGGCTCGGCATTAGGACCTCCAAAACAGGAGGGGAACCGCCCTGAGGGGCGGTGAGGCCCCTCGGGATTCAATGTGTTTAGCGGATAAATACGGGTTTATCGATTGCCGCCCGTGTTTGTTTTTCTGTCTCATACTGCCAGCGACCATCAACGAACGCATCGCGGTCGAAGTCGTAAACTTCAAACACGACGTTTTTGTCGCATGGGTTTAGATGGGTGCAATACAGCTCACCCTCTGAATTCAAACCGGCGGCCCAGTGATCCCCCAGCTTGAGTCGGTAACCCGGTCGACTCTTCAGCTGAATCGCCCCGGGTTTCGTAGACACCTCCATGCCTTAAACTGAGGCCAATCAGGAGGTGCCATGAGCAACCCACGTTATCCCGAAGAATTCAAAATCCAAGCGGTCAATCAAGTGACCGAAAAGAAGCTGCCTGTCGCTGATGTGGCGGCGCGTCTTGGCGTGTCGACGCATAGCCTCTATGCCTGGATAAAGCGCTACAGCAAACCTCAGGCAGAACGGCAGCAAGACGATGATCAGCACGCTGAACTGCGTCGTCTGCGAGCGGAACTCAAGCGGGTCACTGAAGAGCGAGACATCTTAAAAAAGGCCGCCGCGTACTTTGCCAAGGAGTGCGGCTGAAGTACGCCTTTATCAAGCAGCGCGCGGGCGACTACTCCATTCGACGGCTTTGCCTGACGCTGAAAGTCCATCCCAGTGGTTATTACGCTTGGTTGTCTGAGCCGCAATCTGCACGCGCTAAAGACGACCAGCGATTGCTGGGTTTGATCAAGCACTCGTGGCTGGAGAGCGGCGGAGTTTATGGCTATCGCAAAATCCATGACGACCTGCGCGAGGTCGGTGAAGATTGTGGTCGGCATCGTGTGGCGAGGTTGATGCGTCTTGAAGGTCTGCGCTCTCAGACAGGGTATCGACGTCGCCCTGGAAAGTACGGCGGTAAGCCAGCGGTCGCCTCACCCAATTTACTGAAGCGCGAGTTCGATGTCGTGGAACCCAACAAGGTTTGGGTCACCGACATCACCTACATTCGTACGTATGAAGGCTGGCTGTATTTGGCGGTGGTGCTGGATCTGTTTTCTCGTCAGGTCGTTGGCTGGTCAATGAAGTCGCAGATGACCAGTGATTTGGCCATTGATGCGTTATTGATGGCGGTTTGGAGGCGAAAACCGAAACAAGAGGTGATGGTTCACTCCGACCAGGGCAGCCAGTACAGCAGCTCCGATTGGCGCAGTTTTTTGAAGGCAAACAATTTGGTTGCCAGCATGAGCCGCCGAGGCAATTGTCATGACAACGCCGTGGCTGAGAGCTTTTTCCAGCTTCTGAAACGGGAACGAATCAAGCGGAAAATCTACACCTCACGGCAAGATGCTCGTAGTGATGTGTTCGATTACATCGAGATGTTCTACAACCCAAAACGCCGCCATGGTTTCAACAATCAGCTGTCACCGGTAGAGTTTGAAAAACGTTACGCAATGAGCTTGCAAGGTGTCTAGGGAGACGCTGATTTATTCTAAAACCCAGCTGTTGCCCCCAGATAAATCAAGGCCTCCAGAGCGTTGCAGGGACGAAAAATCGAATAAATCAGCGCCTCCCTAGAGAATCCGGGGCGATTCAAGCAGCATCGTGTATATCTCTAAGATCTGATCGAAACTCAAAGGCTCAGCAGCCACGAGTTTTTTCTCAAGCGGATCGAAGGTTACGGTGTTTGTTTGATACAACGGGCTTTGCCCAGCAATGAATATCTCGCATCGGAAGCGCGGTCGCATTGCTATGGCCGCGTCTGCCTGTTCTATGGTCAGGTCGAGTTCGTCGACCAGAAAGTTCCAGATTTCTGCGTCAGGTGCTTCTTCGTTGTTGGTGAGTTGATCCTCAATGATGTCCAGGATCGCTTTCTTGATATTCATGAAAAGTGGATGCATGTGATGCTCCTTCAGTCAGTAATGAGGAGCACCCATGAGGGAGCCCTCAGGGGATGTGAAAGTAGAAAACGCTCAGTTTTGAACAAGGTCAATGAGTGCTGAGATTCCAAATCTGCAGCTTGAAGTCAAGCTCATACCCGAGCTCGCCAAGGCGAACACATTGTTGCCGCAGACGCTGACGGTCTACCGTTGTATCGAGCTTGACTGAACTTCCAAGAGGCCAGATGGTGCCAAACAGCTCTGCATCAGCCTCAAGTGCGGTGACCTGTTTCTCAGGCTCGGATCTCGTCATCCCGAACGGTGCGTCACTGTCAGCAGAAACTGATCTTCTGGGCGTTGTTTGAACAGCCGGACGAGGTTTGGTTGACGACGAGCCTCCCGAGGCTTCTTCGTCGATTGGGTCCGTTTCGTTGTTGGACAGCCTCTCAGCCTCGTCTGCGCTCAGGTTAGCCACATCGTCCAAAGACATGCTGTCCAGCCTGGCGCGGATTTCGACCACTAATCTGCCGCCGTTGGTGTAGTAGGAGGGACGAATTTCAGTGATAACGAAATCACCTCGATATTTGCCCTCATGGTACTGGTCCAGCAGCGCATCCTTGATAACGAACTCGCCGATGGATGTCGAAAGTCGCCCAACGTTGAAAGCGCCGTTGCGACCGCTGATGGTGCGTATGGCCAAATAGCCGGGCAGGTTGATCATGACTACTCCGGATTATCGGGCAGGCCACTTATATGGGAGCCCGAAAAAAAGCCCGAAGATTCGGGCTTGTTCGTGGTTTCAGGTTGACGACTGGGTCAGAAGAAGTTGAGAGGCTGTTCAGCTCTAAGGAAGGTCTGAAAAAGCCTTTTCTTCAAAAGTCGAAGCCAGTAAATACAGGCGCTCCAGCCCGGTTCCTCTCCAAAAAAATGGGCTTTTTCAGAGGATACCTAAGCGAAATGCAAAGGTAGGAATTGCCGTTTATGGCATCCATCCGATGAAGTCTCAGTTCGAGCCAATGACGCCCCGAGCGGTCACCGTTGGGCAGAAAACGATAGATGCCGAAGTCGATCTGGAGCTCCTCTGGCTGCAGATGAAGCTCGCGATAGGCTTCGAGTACGACTTCGCCAAGACGAGTGCCGACCTCCGCAATGTGTGATGGTTGTTCCAAATGAACCGATTCTTTCCAGGCGGAAGGAGTCAGCACAACAGGCAGTTTCAGTAAAGTGGATGGCAAGTGATTTATAGTGATGGACATAGTAATTCTCCAGGTGCGGGCAACCACCTGGCCCAACCGGGAGGTGAATTACCCGGTCAGGTTGGTTTACGTACTTGAGAACGGTTAGTTAGAATCTTTCTATAACGTGAAAGTCATCTGGCATACGTGTCGTATCAGGACATCATTGCGGTAGCCATCAAGGAAAGGAAAGTGGCTACCAATCCTCCAGCCCCTATCTGAGTCAATACTTGCGTGGACATTTGCTGTCCACATTCCAAAAAAAAGATGCTTAGCACTGTAAGCACGAGCGTAGCGATGGCGCTTTTCATGAAATCGACACCTAGTGTACTGTTTTCGAAAAAACCAGCTACTGACGAACGGAAAATTCAAATTTTATCAATAACTTAGTTTGTAGGTCATGGGTAAATAATTTCGCAAACAGTACACTAGGTTGTGATGAAAAGAAAAGGCGCCTGCAGGGCGCCTTGAGGTTGTAAAAGATCTATCAAGCGGCTTGTTTCTTTCCTCGTCCTGCGCGAGCTGGTTTTGCTCGTGTGGGCTTAGAGGGAGTAGCAGCTGGAGCTACATCAGTTGGTTCGCTTGCGGCAGACGCCTCGGACTGAACGACTGGGGTAGTGTCCGACTCTGAACTTTCAGAAGAGGCAGATGCTTCTTCTTTCTGCGGAGCCTGATAGACGTATTCACCTTCAACTTTGATCCAGGCAAGGTACAAGAGACGGCCTTTGAGGCTGACACCTGGTTGGCCTTGTTTAGCACCACTGCTGTAGGTAAAAACATCAGCCCAGATATCGCCAATCCGGAAAGAGACAAGAACCTTCTTCTCGGCAGCAACAGCTTCCTGGCAACGGCGAATCAGCTTGTCAGCTTCAGCACCAACCACGTTGCAGTCGATATAAGCGTACTCAGCCGAGTCAGTGCTGCCTTTGAGGGCGGCCACTGTGACAGCCATGAAAGGATTCCCTTTACGGGGTTTCACTTCACGAATGCGGTTGAGATAGCCAATACCAGTGGTATGCAGGTCGAAGTATTTGCTTTCGTTAGTAGAGTTGCTCATGGTGTGTCTCCAGTTTTGAATGATCAAAGCGGAGATACACTTCGCCCAGGGGGAAGGTATTCCCCGCATGGGTGGTAGAGCGAAATTTCACGACAATCAATGCATGAATCTGAACGCAGTAAGCATAACGCCTACGGCAGCAGTCAGCATGACAGCCATACGAATGGTGAGTTTCAGTTCGAGTCTAGACTCGAGATTGTCGATGTCGGCCTTTGTCGCGAGTTGCGTTTGCATATCCGACTCCAGAGCATCAACGACTGCAGCGGCGCGGGTTTCCTCGACATCAATCGAAATCAATGCTTGGTACAGCGCAATACTGCTTTTCATGAAGGTCTCCTGCTGAGCGCGAGACCTACCCTACGGGAGAGGTCCCGATGGGTGTGAGAATCAATGTGCATCCATCAATCAAAAATCTGATCAACCGTTCGCGCTTCCGAATGCTTTGCGAACTAGGGGGTGGATTAATGCGTGGAACGCATCGTAGTCATGAAATCCAGACTACCTCGGGCATGTTGCTGACAACGTCAGCGGTACATGGCTTTAGAATCCTTTAAGGGCGATTCGTTTGTCAACCCTCCCAATGAAAAAAGCCCCTCAATGAATGAGGAGCTTGTCGGGGGAGGGGGAGTATCAAGCAATCAGCTGGTCCAGAGAGCCCAGTACAGGGCCCTTAACGGCTGGTTCAGCATCCTGCTTTTTGGAGGTGGCGGGTGCCTTTGATGCGCGAGGTTTGCGGGGTTTCTTCGCTGGTTTGGTCTGAGCTTCTTGCGTATTAGCCTCATACCAATCATGAAGGTTGATCCCTTTGCGACGCACTATGGCTGGCACGCTGCAGTAGTTTTCGCACTCGTCGTGGGTCAGTGCAGGTTCGGGCATTTTCCTGCACTGCGGTGCCGCCATATGGACGTTTGCAGGGCTAAGCTTCTGGTTGACCGCACGTGTGCATTCACGCAATGCCGTGCCGACCCTAACGCCAAAACGAAAGCTTGCTGAACTCATGGTGTTTCTCCTGGGAAAAATGCGGAGAACACCGCCCGAGAGGGGAGTGATTCCCCGCTGGGTGAGTGACGCGTTTAGTGTGCAACCATCGGCAATTGGGTCGCCGAACGTTCGCCCTTCCGGAAGCTTTGCGAACTTTTTTTGGATCAATGCGCAGAACGCATCGTAGTCATGAGATCCAGACTACCTGGGGTGCTGCTGACAACATCAACGCCATAGGCGCAAGATCTTGAGGACACTACGGATACAGGCGCTCTTTGTGTTGAGGACAATGGCTTTCATGCAGGTTCTACTTGCGTCTGCAATTTCCTCTTGACGCCAGCGCTCCTCTTTCTCGGCCCACTCTTTGCGGATGAGCTCCGAATCATCCTCGGGGTAATATCCATCTGTACTGAAGTCCACATGGTCATCTGGCCCGGGGAGCTCAAAACACCCACAAGGACAAGTGTCTTCAGTCAGACCGTGGCTGCAGATGCCGTGACTACGATTATCGTCCATGTGTGCCTCAATTTCCGACGGTGAAAGATAATCATAGGCATAGCGTGCATAGGCAAATGCCTCCGCCACTTCGGGTGACGTTTCGTCACCGCCAAAAGTCTCGATCATCCGCGAACAGAAATGTTTGAGGACCATGGTTTCGTATGTGGGAAACTTGCAACATGCGTCGCCGTACAGCATGTTGACGCGTTCAGTAATCTCAACATTTTGGAGTGGTGAGGGTGAAGCCGCGTGGTTCGACATGTTCTATCTCCGTTCAAACAGCAGAAAACGGAGACACTTGTCCCCGAGGGAAAGTATTCCCCGAGGGTAGGTGAGTTATATGATATGACTCGGCTAAGCCGAGTGCAGCACGGTGTGCGACGTGAAGTATGCATCCATCGGTACGGAATACCGATCGTTCGCGCTTCCGGAAGCTTTGCGAACTTAGGGAAGGTCTGAAAAAGCCTTTTCTTCAAAAGTCGAAGCCAGTAAATACAGGCGCTCCAGCCCGGTTCCTCTCCAAAAAAATGGGCTTTTTCAGAGGATACTTAGGGAGACGCTGATTTATTCTAAAACCCAGCTGTTGCCCCCAGATAAATCAAGGCCTCCAGAGCGTTGCAGGGACGAAAAATCGAATAAATCAGCGCCTCCTTAGGGATGGATCAATGCGTTGAACGCACCGTAGTCATGAGATCCAGACTACCCGGGCATGTGGCTGACAACGTCAGCGGTACATGTCTTCAGAATGTGAATTCGGGGAGGGCTTGTCAAGCAGTAGTAGCGGGGAGTCGCTTATGATCTTGGGTGAACGGCAGTGGCCTTATGAAGTCGGAAACCCATTTAGGCGAGAATACTCGTCAACACGTCAGTGACGTGATTGGATCGCACGTTTTAGGTCAGGCCAGCTGGCATAGAGTCCTACGCCACCTACTGAGAAAAACATGAACATCAGAATCGCGATACCAGCCATTTCATGGCTCATATCATTCCTCCTTAGTCATAAAGATGCCGAGAAGCCACATTACAACCCCTACAACCATGGCGCAAGCAGATAGCAGGGAGAAGTTTGTAACGAAAATGCTGATCAGCGCAGCCGCAATCGCAGTCGAACCAATTTTGCGCAGATCCTCGGCCACGGCTTTTTTTTGGATTGTTTTCATTTGAAATCCTTGACCGACAGGTGAAAGCGCCTTCATAGAGGCTTCACGCATACCTGCGCGTGCCGGTAATCATCTCCAATGCCAGTCTCGCGTTGAGCACAGCGGCCAAGAGGGTAATGATGAGAATCGTGCTGAGAGTTATCATCGTCACAGACGATCACTCTCAGCCGATGTGGGCTTGGCTATAACTTGAAAAATGTGCCACCTGTGAGCGCAAGCTCAGCGAGGATCCCTGGGCATTGATCGCACGCATTGCTTCATCGACATCACCCGACCCGTTGTCGTGGCTTGGGTCAGTAATCAAAAGGCACGCATTCGCGCACAAAAGGAGCCCGTTTTTTCACCGGCGGGCACCGGCAGCGAAAAGTGGCTACCTTGGAAGGTAACCTGGTCATCCAGCGCGCTGCGAGATGACCAGGTTACCGTCCGAAAAAGCGGGGGAATTTAAAAAAAAGTGGGCCACAACACCAGTGTGACCCTGAGACGATTGTGCATCGAACCTTCCATGAACCCTGTGTGCCTATGAACCCGCTTTCACGAGTTAGACGGCTGCGTGTCTGCTATTGAACAGGGAGACACAGGGAGAATTCACAACAAGATCTGTACGCCCCTCCCGATGCTTTGCGTACTTTGGGGTTGGAGAATGAAGGCAAGGCCGACTTCTCCAGGGTGCCACTGATGACCGTCAGTGACCAGCGGGGTGGAACAGTGAATGGATCTATTGTGGCACATCATTTGTCAGGCCGCCATATCCAGTGGTTCAAGCGGTTTTCGTCGTGGCGGTGCGCGTCTTGGCTGACTTGCCCGGCGATTTTTTCTTCCCTGTACCGATGTTCACCGTACCTTTGCATTCGGGGTACCTGGTACACGCCCAGAAAACACCTGAGGCTCCTTTGCGCTGCGAGGTTTTCGCGTTGCACAACGGGCACTTGGGACCTTCGGGAACCTTGATCGACAAGGTAGTGCCCTTGTACTGATCGACGAGCCTGGTGATCCAGCTCGATTGCCTGGCGATAAAGTCATCGAGCGTCAAGGTGCCTTGCTCGATCATGGTGAGCGCCTGCTCCCAGATCGCAGTGGTGCCAGGGTCGGCCACGGCAGGAGGCACCGCATCGATCAGTGAAAACGCTGCTTCAGTTGCCCGCAGCGCGCGACCTTTCCTAATGAGCGAACCTCGGTCGATCAGGCTCTGGATTGTCCCGGCGCGAGTTGCTTCCGTCCCGATCCCCGTCGTTTCTTTTAGCTTCTGAGCCAGCCGTGGATCCTTGACCAGCTTGGCGATGGTCTTCATTGCCTTGACCAACGTGCCCTCGGTGTAGGGCTTGGGAGGTTCTGTCTTCAGCGCTTTCAGCTGCAGGTCCTGGATGTCACATCGAGAGCCAACCTGCAGCATTGGCAGGGCCTGTGACCGCCCCCCACTTTCGTCTCCCTCTTCCTCGGATGAGCTAGAAAATAGAATTTTCCAGCCCGGCACCACTATACGCTTGCCCACGGCATGCAGTGAAACCGCGTTGCACTCGAAGGTGGCCACGGTACGGTCATATTCATGGTTAGGCATGAACTGCGCAAGAAAGTGAGCGCGGATCAACTCATAGACCCTGCGCTCCTTCTCAGACATTGCTGAAAGGTTCGCGGGTTCCAGGGTCGGGATGATTCCATGGTGGGGCCCCGTGATTTTTTTGTCATTCCACGCCCGTGAGCGCTGCTCCGGGTCGATCAGCAGGAGTGCCTTACCAATAGTGGGATCAGTTCGGTTGATGGCATCAAGTACCATAGGCACCTCATCCAGCATGCTCTCTGGCAGGTAACCACAATCGGTTCTGGGGTAGGTTGTCGCTTTGTGGGTCTCATAAAGCGCTTGGGCGACGTCCAGCGTCTCTTGAACCCCCAGCCCGAATTTCGCCGAGCACACCTCTTGCAGCGTACTCAGATCGAACGGCAGCGGAGCACTATCACGGGCACGCTCAGTCTCCACAGAGATGGTTGTAGCCATCTGGCTATTTTGCAGCGCATTGAGCGCGGCAGTTGCTGCGCTCTGATCGAGGCAGCGGCCTTCGTCATCGGTGACTGATTCATCGGCGACCCATTTAGCCAGGAACGAATGCCCGGCAGCGCAGAGCTGAACGTCGAGGTTCCAGAACGGTTTGGGGATGAAGTTTGCAATTTCCCGGTCCCGGTCGACCACCAGGCGAAGGGGCGGTGTTTGAACACGGCCGACGGACAGCACGCCGGTGTACCCGGCCTGTCGTCCGAGCAGGGTAAACAGCCGTGAAAAGTTCATGCCGATCAGCCAGTCCGCTCTGGAGCGTGCGAGCGCCGACAGGTATAGCGGATAGGTTTCCGCACCCTGTTTGACGCTGTTGAGCGCCTGGCGAATGGAGGCCTCATTCAGGGCCGAAAGCCAAAGCCTCTGAATCGGCCCACGGTACCCACAATATTCGATCAGCTCGCGCGCGATCATCTCACCTTCGCGGTCGGCATCGGTCGCGATCACCAGTTCTGTCGCTTCTTTGAGCAACTGCTTCACGACCTTGAACTGGCTGGCGGTCTTCGGTTTGACGATGACTTTCCACTGTGCAGGTAGAATGGGAAGCGTATCCAGGCTCCAGTTTTTCAGGTGATCGCCGTAGGCATCCGGCGCGGCAGTTTCCAGCAAGTGGCCAATGCCCCACGTGACGGCCACCCCCGGCCCTCTGAGGCAGCCGTCACCCCGGGTTTTTGCTCCGAGTACGGCGGCAATGTCCTTACCCTGGCTGGGCTTTTCGCACAGATACAAACGCATAAAGACTCCAATGAGATTTCTCCCGCCCTCAGATCCTGCTGTCTGGGGTAGGAGTGAGAAGGTAGCCGGAGGATGCAGTGCCGATGGCCAATGCCCAACGGCCACGGCTGATAAGGTGCTGTTTACCGGGTTTTTTCAGTGTTGGACGGTGGGTCAGTTTGAACCGGTGCTGTGGGCTTTGGTGTATCCGGAAGTTGGTAACCAGGCCGCAGTACGAAACAGACATCGCGCGTAACCTCATTGACTTTGACCTGCCATGCGGGACCTGCGAGCACCTGCAGGGTGTTGCGCAGGCTCATGGGGCCGAGCTTGTATTGCGCGGAAGGAAGGGGGCGCGTGAACAGGATGTTTACGTGATCCGTGGTCGGTGGGCACAAGGCATAGCCCGAGCGGCTGATAACATATTGCATCGCATCCTGGACGGACGGGTGCATGTTGGGAGGAATGCTGACATCGATGATCTGGGCCATCAGGTCGCGTTGTTCGGCTTCTGGAGCGGTATTCACCAGGGCGTATCGTCCGTAGCGAACCGTGGGCTCCTGCCTGGTCTTCGCGCCATTTGAATACAGGTCTGGCGAGAGCAGCTCAGGATTCTGGCTGGTGTCGAAAGCTGGTCCAGCCGGTTTGTCCGCTACAGATGTGCATCCGGCGAACAGCGCGAGTATGGAAAGTGTGGAAAGCTGTTTGATCATGTGTGCCTTGACCCCATTTCGTGATGGGGCCAAGGTGACAGGACAACCGACTAATAGCAGTTGAAAACCTTTACTTGAACGCGAAAGGTTTGCTTCGCATCGACGCTCGAAGGCGTCAGCGTCTAGTCATAGCTGTGAGGCGTTGGTGAATCTCCTGCTATTCTTATTTTCCATAACGGGGTTGTAAGCCGGAAAGCCGGAACCGCCCAAATTTTCGTCATGGGCGGGAAGCCAGTACTGGTGCGGATTGACACCAAACAGCGGTAGCCTGGCCATCCAGCCGTTTAAGATCGAAGCTATTCAACGGTAAGCAACACTGATCACTGTCGGCCAGGGCTGAGCTGTCTCACAGCTCCCCGCCCCCCTAGATTCAGGCCTTTAAACACCAAATGCAAAAAGACCTGCCATCGCTGGCAGGTCTTTTTGTGTACTGACGTACATCCCTCGGCGAAATCAGAGCGTTATACTCATGATTCCTAACCAAGTGGCTAGTGAATTAACTATATGGCTAAATAGCGTGCTCGTCAACAGAGAACCGACCCCATGTCACCAGACATTGCCAGACAGGCAGCGCTTTCATTTCCCAGGATGGGTACATATCTATCCGTGAACTCCACCAATCCCTCACCTCTCAGCGCAGGGATCGCTCTCTACGCTTGGAATGCCCAAGCCGCCGCTGCATTCATGTACCCACTGCACTTTTGTGAGGTTCTTGTCCGTAACGCAGTTGCTGAGGTGCTGACGGCAACGTATGGGCCTCAATGGCCTTGGAACAACGGTTTTTTTCTCAGCCTTCCAAACCCAAGCAGCCCGAGTGCGTTCAAGCCTCGCACTGCCGTCCTTGCCGCCTGCAGAAAAGCTGAGGACCTGGCAGGCGCAGATACTCCGTCAACTGACAAAGCCATTGCGGAAATGAGCTTTGCATTCTGGCAATCCATGTTTACGGCCAGGTACGATCATGGCTTATGGGCCAATCATCTCAAAACTGTCTTCCCGAATGCGCCCGCCAGCATGCCTAACCACGAAATCAGATCGAAAATTCATAAGTCACTTGAATCGATTCGCAAGCTGCGCAACCGAATTGCACACCACGAACCCATCTTTGCTCGCCATCTTGCCCAAGATTACTCGAATATTCTGAGGCTAGTCGAATATCGCTGTAAACATACATCCAAATGGATGGATGATACACAATCAGTTAGACAAGTCCTCCAAGCCAGGCCTTGAATTTGGCCTAGAAGGGGAGGCTAAAGAATTCGGACAAAATCGCTAAGGAGGCGCTGCAAAAATAGCCAACTGTCCCCACCCTTGGCACACTAAGTTCCTTCAACAGCCTCCCTCTCCGTGAGCGTTACGCGCGTGCAGAAGACCTTCTCCGAACTCGAATATACCGGCAAGAAAAAGCAGACTCGCCGAGATCGCTTCCTGGCTGACCTTGAACAGTTGGTGCCCTGGGCCCTGCTGGAGGCGCAAGTGGCGCCGTTTTATAGCAACACCGCAGGCAAGCGCGGACGCCCTGCGATAGGGGTGTCGCGCATGTTGCGCATGTACGTCGTGCAGCAGTGTTTCGGTTTCTCCGATGAAGGTTGCGAAGATGCCGTCTACGACAGCCAGGCCATCCGCGGTTTTATGGGTATCGACCTGGGTCGCGAGTCTGCACCGGATGCCACCACCTTGCTGCGTTTTCGCCGCTTGCTGGAAGTCCATCAGCTAACCCGGCTGCTGTTTGAAACGATTAACCAGCATCTGGCCAGCCGGGGGCTGCTGCTCAAGGAAGGCACTATCGTCGACGCTACTCTGATCGCCGCGCCGCCCTCGGTCAAGAACCGAGAAGGCAAGCGTGATCCTGAGATGCATCAGGCCAGGAAAGGCAATCAATGGCACTTTGGGATGAAGGCCCACATTGGTGTAGACGCCACGTCGGGGCTGGTGCACAGCGTAGTAGGGACGGCCGCTAACGTGGCGGATGTCACCCAGGTTGGCCAGTTGCTTCACGGTGACGAAACCTATGTTTCGGGTGACGCTGGATACACCGGTGCGGCCAAGCGACCGGAGCATGCTGAACGGGACGTTATCTGGTCGATTGCAGAACGGCCAAGCAGTTACAAGCAGCACGGCGAAGGCAGCGTGCTGTATCGGGTCAAGCGCAAAATTGAATATGCCAAGGCGCAACTGCGTGCCAAGGTCGAGCACCCCTTCCAGGTAATCAAGGTGCGCTTCAATCATCGCAAGGTTCGCTACCGTGGGCTGGAAAAGAATACAGCGCAGTTGTTCAGTTTGTTTGGGTTGGCCAATCTGATGCTGGCCAAGCGGTATTTACAACAGACGGCAGGATAAATCCGTCTGAAAGGCGGGACTGGCCCGCCTTTCAGCAAAATGAGGGCAGAAATCTGCTCGAGAAACGTAAAATAAGGCCGGCAGGTTGAAAAAAACCGGCTTGGAAATGGGGACGGTGCGAACGGGTTAATTGTTCAGCGCCTCCCTAAGGCTATCGTCTCCTAAACCACCATGATAAGTGTCGTCAGAAGCATAACCCCATACAGAGTCATTGCCGCCAGTGGTGAGCACAACCATTGCCTTTACTTCATCTACAGACCAGCGAACTCCATTAGGGAGGCGCTGATTTATTCGATTTTTCGTCCCTGCAACGCTCTGGAGGCCTTGATTTATCTGGGGGCAACAGCTGGGTTTTAGAATAAATCAGCGTCTCCTTAGCAAAACGTACACTCTCCAACGCATAAGGACCCGCCGCATCGCGGTTGAAGTAACCACTGACCGTGATGCGGTCTGTGCTCCCATACCGGCTGATTAGAAGATCATCATAACTACGGCTCAACGCAATGTCTGAAGGCGAAATGCCTTCGGCGAATTCTATAACGTCCTGCTTGCTTGATGCTAAATCATAGTTATTAACAACATCCTGCCCCCACCCGGACCGGGAAAAATAGGTATCTGAACCCTCACCACCATAGAGATAATCGTTACCGTAGTCACCCTGCAGAAAATCATCACCCGCATCGCCATAGAGGCTGTCGCTTCCATGCCCTCCACTTAATACGTCAGCGCCAGCACCCCCGCTGATATAATCATTATCATTACCACCGGCAACAAAATCGTTACCCCCTCCGCCCGTCAAAGAGTCGCTTCCGTCGCCCCCCATGAGGGAGTCGTCTCGCTCGGTGCCAGTATATGAATCCGCAGCGCTCGTGCCCAAAAGCACGGAGTTGCCGCCTCCATATATAGATTTAAACTGTGCCAAGCCCGAACCATCCAACTCATTCAACCACGTTGAAATCGACTCATTCCATATGGCTTTCTTCAAAGACGAGCTCAATTCTACGGCATCAACTATCGCATTAGCCGGACTGACTGAGTGCGCTACCTCCAACGCGCTTGTAACACCGCTATAATCAATTACAAAGCCATCCTCAGACCAAGAAACCGTTAACAACGAACTATAACTTTGCAGTCGCGTCTGTAACAAGAGCCCCCGATAAACCGATTCCACCAAAGCGTCATAAGCTTTATTGATCTGATCAATCTGAAAACTTTGCAGACTCAGATTTTCTTCGGTTAGATAGATGGGTCCTGACACCAGACCGGTCACCGACCTATGACCACCGGCGCTGTTTCCAGATCTAGCCGAAATGTATAATTTTTTACTTTCTCCTCCACCGTCCTCTTGAGCAGAAAAACTGAAGTACTCAATACCTGTAAATATCTCGAGGATCTTTATTTTCTCCAAAGCGTTTTGCTGAGCAAGCTGAGCAGCTGTGGGTTCTCTTGAAACACTAGGGAGACGCTGATTTATTCTAAAACCCAGCTGTTGCCCCCAGATAAATCAAGGCCTCCAGAGCGTTGCAGGGACGAAAAATCGAATAAATCAGCGCCTCCCTAGAGGTGTTACTTCCTCCATTATCACTGGCGATAAAACCAGTGTCTGGCTTTTCCCAAGAGTAACTGAATTTTACTTTATAAGTCCCTCCGCCGAGGCCTTCCACGCGCTCGTCAAAAGTACTCATTTTGCTCGTGCCAGCCCACGCAACCAGCAGGCGATCAATCATTGACATCTGCTCTTGGCGAGTACTGACAGATGAGTATATTTCCAAGACACTTTTCAAAGAGCTGCTTAGCATACTCGCTTCACGAAGATCTCGAACTGTGCCAGACCCTTGCATATCAGGCAAGTTTTCAGCGTCTACATCCAACTCTATTTTGTCAGAGAACTCTCTATAAAACGTATTTTGCGCGAAGTCAATAGTACCAATAACACCTTGACTCTCCACCCCGGCGAGCGTGTCGGTATGCGTATATGACCCCAGATTTGAGACGATATTCCCGTTATTTGCAGAGCGTACGCTGCACCTGCGACATTTATTGACGTGACACCTAGGGAGACGCTGAACAATTAACCCGTTCGCACCGTCCCCATTTCCAAGCCGGTTTTTTTCAACCTGCCGGCCTTATTTTACGTTTCTCGAGCAGATTTCTGCCCTCATTTTGCTGAAAGGCGGGCCAGTCCCGCCTTTCAGACGGATTTATCCTGCCGTCTGTTGTAAATACCGCTTGGCCAGCATCAGATTGGCCAACCCAAACAAACTGAACAACTGCGCTGTATTCTTTTCCAGCCCACGGTAGCGAACCTTGCGATGATTGAAGCGCACCTTGATTACCTGGAAGGGGTGCTCGACCTTGGCACGCAGTTGCGCCTTGGCATATTCAATTTTGCGCTTGACCCGATACAGCACGCTGCCTTCGCCGTGCTGCTTGTAACTGCTTGGCCGTTCTGCAATCGACCAGATAACGTCCCGTTCAGCATGCTCCGGTCGCTTGGCCGCACCGGTGTATCCAGCGTCACCCGAAACATAGGTTTCGTCACCGTGAAGCAACTGGCCAACCTGGGTGACATCCGCCACGTTAGCGGCCGTCCCTACTACGCTGTGCACCAGCCCCGACGTGGCGTCTACACCAATGTGGGCCTTCATCCCAAAGTGCCATTGATTGCCTTTCCTGGCCTGATGCATCTCAGGATCACGCTTGCCTTCTCGGTTCTTGACCGAGGGCGGCGCGGCGATCAGAGTAGCGTCGACGATAGTGCCTTCCTTGAGCAGCAGCCCCCGGCTGGCCAGATGCTGGTTAATCGTTTCAAACAGCAGCCGGGTTAGCTGATGGACTTCCAGCAAGCGGCGAAAACGCAGCAAGGTGGTGGCATCCGGTGCAGACTCGCGACCCAGGTCGATACCCATAAAACCGCGGATGGCCTGGCTGTCGTAGACGGCATCTTCGCAACCTTCATCGGAGAAACCGAAACACTGCTGCACGACGTACATGCGCAACATGCGCGACACCCCTATCGCAGGGCGTCCGCGCTTGCCTGCGGTGTTGCTATAAAACGGCGCCACTTGCGCCTCCAGCAGGGCCCAGGGCACCAACTGTTCAAGGTCAGCCAGGAAGCGATCTCGGCGAGTCTGCTTTTTCTTGCCGGTATATTCGAGTTCGGAGAAGGTCTTCTGCACGCGCGTAACGCTCACGGAGAGGGAGGCTGTTGAAGGAACTTAGTGTGCCAAGGGTGGGGACAGTTGGCTATTTTTGCAGCGCCTCCCTAGCAAAAAATGGGTATCTGGCTTAGCGAGGCATCTCTGGCGAGCAATTCCAAGGCAACAACGCTTCGTAATCTTCTACCGATGCGGCATGTGGCAGGCGCTCAAGTACGTGGCGCAGCCACGTATAAGGCTCTTGGCCGTTGAGTTTGGCGGTCTCGACCAGGCGGTAGATCTGCGCGCTGGCTGTGGCGCCTTTGGGTGTGTCGCTGAACAGCCAGGCTTTTCGTCCGATGGCGAACGGTCTGATTGCCCGCTCGGCAGCGTTATTGTCGATGGGTAAAAAACCAGCTTCGATATAACGCTCCAGCCGGGTCCAGTTGTTGGCCAGATAATTCACCGCTTTGCCCAAGGCACTTTGGGCCGTGACCTGCGGCTGCGTTTTTTCCATCCATGCTTTCAGCTTTGCCAGCTCAGGCAGGCTTTTTTCCTGACGGCCGATGTAACGCTGCTCATCGCTGACATCCTTGAGTTCACGCTCGATGCCGTACAGTTTGTTTATAGATGCCAGTGCAACGTCGGCGCGGCCCGTCTTGCCTTGAGGGTGCACTTTCTTTGCCTCCACGAACTTGCGTCGTACATGGGCCATACACGCCAGACGCTCCACACCCGGTTGCAACGCCAACGCGTTATAGCCCGCATAATCATCGGTCATCACGTAGCCGCAATAACTTTCCAGCAGGCACAGCGGCACTTCCTGCGCACGGCTGGTGGTGTAGTCGAACAGGACGACTTTTCGGTCCGGCGGTCCGCTGGCTTGCACCCACATCCAGGATTGGCTGGTCGGGTCACGATCCGGCTCTTTTAGTACCTGAACTCGGGTTTCATCGCAGTGAATAAACGGACTTTCGAATAATCGATCACGCATCAAATTTAGCAGCGGCTGGAAGTGTTCGCTGCACTGGATCACCCAGCGTGCCAGTGTCTGGCGCGGTATTTCGATGCCATGTCGACTCAGTACCGTTTCAAAACGATGCAGAGGCAAGCCATCGATATATTTGGTGGTCAGCAGCATGGCCAATAGCTCGGACTGGCCATGCTCTTTTCGATCATCTGAGCCGGTTTGTCAGCCGTGACCGGTGCCGTTTCACAACCGCGGCAACCGTAGACTTTGCGGATATGTTTGATCACACGGATCTGCATAGGCACGATATCCAGCTGCTCGCTGATTTCGTCGCTGATGACATGCTTGCGGCAACCGCAGGCACAGGTCAGTCGTTTGCTGAGCAAGCCGAGCCTCGACTCTTTTCCTCCTGCCTCTTGAGGTGACAACCTTTATTCTTCTCGAACACCTGTCCTCGGACAAAACGCGCCAACCGTAAGGCGCGTTTTTTCAGAGGAAGTGAGTCAAGGCTTGGCCCGGACCCTGTTTGCGGCAAGGAAGTCTCCTGCCCGCTTTATTTCCTGCATTCTGAAACCTTCAATAGAGGTAACGTGCTGACCGGCAGATCTGTTGGCCCGGTAGGCCTGGTTTCTATGTAAAAGCGTTTCCGCATGTAGACCGCCCTTGTCCTTAGTAACGGTTGTATCTTTTTCCGGGTGATTCTCCACTAAACTTTTTGACTGAGCATGCTTCAAGAAGGTCGCCGGGATAGGCACCCCGTCTTCTCCATTGTGCAGAAGGGCGGTGTATTCATCGTGATGTTTAAAGGCTTTCAGGGCGTTATTAAGCGCAAACATGATGCAGTCAGTTTGCGAGTGTTGAATAAAATTTCCTACCATTTTGAGTTTGACATTGCCTAATGCTGAACGTATTTCCTTTTCTTCAAAATCTATAATGTTCCCTTCGGCAGACTCAAACCCGACGATTGACGGCCGGTGGCCGTATCTCAATTGGATATCCAAGGCTATATGATGGTCTGGCATCTTTCTGATTGGGGGGTAAATAACCCGCATACTCAGCGATTGCTGGTTTCTTTGAGCCTCCTTGTTTTGCTCTTTGATCGCCCTGCAACAATCTTTACTACTTTTGAACGTATGCAGATTCAAGCCGGGATTTCTTGCATTTTCCGCTTTGGCAAAAAGCGGCAGTAATTTGATATCTCCTTTTATAATAGCGTTGTTCGGACCATCGCCCTTTTTCACTTGGTCGCAGACCATCACGGCATGTTCATGCAGATCCTTATCACGCAAGGCTAACTGGGGCAGGTTAATCGGCTCCATCTTCTCAAGCAGACGCTTAGGTATTGCTTCGGGCTGCGCCGGTATAGCATCTCCCCGTGATGCTTTCGGTGAGTTCAGCATCATTTTATGAAAGTTTTCCAGCTCAGAATGGTTCCGCCCGCCGCCTAGACGAAATTGTAGAAGGGGGGACGACGAAGGCATTGAACCCTCGGCTTGCTGAGTATCCTGCGTGTCAGACGAACTGCCCCCCGCTTCATATCTTCCCGCTGCACGCGCGTTTTGCGGTGAGGTGGATGTCTGGCTGGCGTTGTATCTGTTGTTCGTTGGAAGCGCATCCTGACGTTGCAGACGTCTGCCCGCTCCACGCTGTAGCGGTGGAGTATTTACCGATGATGAAGCGCTTTCAGCATTTTCTGCCTGAGTTCTCTGACGTCTGTTCGCACCTGAGATATTCATCTAATAGTCCCCGCCATCGTTAACATTAAATCGGTTTTCGTCAGCCTGGATGACGAGGCAAGCGGAGCAGAATGGCTATGCAGTAACTTTGGCCGCCATAGGTTCGCTACTTCGATCATCTGAACGCAGGCGCTGACAAAGTCATCCTCGTCAATCCGTGACGGATCAAACCGCTGGAAGAGCAGCACCTCATTGTTTTTTTCGTCCAGCCCGAACGCCGCACCATCGCTTGAGCCGTAATGAAAGAGGTTGGCTGCCAGAATATTGCTCAGAAGTGTGCTGCTGGCTGGAGTAGAAAGCGTACCCACGCTCAGATAAACAAACAGCGTATTTTGCTGTTCAAGCCGTTCCAGCGTCATGTCCAGTTCGTTGACCTTCAGGCTGCACAGGTGATTCGCATCCAGAGAGAGCGGTCCACTTTCAAGTCGTATCGCCAACGCATTCAGTAGGTTTTGTATCATCATGATCCGAACTCTGCAGGTCAGGAAAATGTGCATAAAGCGCTATCGCGGCCAAACCTCGCCCTGTCATGGCCAGGTCCTGTCGGCTGGTGGCCCGGTGCCCTATTGTTGATCGTTGAGTGGTTGAAGGCCTTCGGTCAGTTCCCCAGGAGTTGATCGACTCAATGAAAGATCTTTTAGGGAGACGCTGAACAATTAACCCGTTCGCACCGTCCCCATTTCCAAGCCGGTTTTTTTCAACCTGCCGGCCTTATTTTACGTTTCTCGAGCAGATTTCTGCCCTCATTTTGCTGAAAGGCGGGCCAGTCCCGCCTTTCAGACGGATTTATCCTGCCGTCTGTTGTAAATACCGCTTGGCCAGCATCAGATTGGCCAACCCAAACAAACTGAACAACTGCGCTGTATTCTTTTCCAGCCCACGGTAGCGAACCTTGCGATGATTGAAGCGCACCTTGATTACCTGGAAGGGGTGCTCGACCTTGGCACGCAGTTGCGCCTTGGCATATTCAATTTTGCGCTTGACCCGATACAGCACGCTGCCTTCGCCGTGCTGCTTGTAACTGCTTGGCCGTTCTGCAATCGACCAGATAACGTCCCGTTCAGCATGCTCCGGTCGCTTGGCCGCACCGGTGTATCCAGCGTCACCCGAAACATAGGTTTCGTCACCGTGAAGCAACTGGCCAACCTGGGTGACATCCGCCACGTTAGCGGCCGTCCCTACTACGCTGTGCACCAGCCCCGACGTGGCGTCTACACCAATGTGGGCCTTCATCCCAAAGTGCCATTGATTGCCTTTCCTGGCCTGATGCATCTCAGGATCACGCTTGCCTTCTCGGTTCTTGACCGAGGGCGGCGCGGCGATCAGAGTAGCGTCGACGATAGTGCCTTCCTTGAGCAGCAGCCCCCGGCTGGCCAGATGCTGGTTAATCGTTTCAAACAGCAGCCGGGTTAGCTGATGGACTTCCAGCAAGCGGCGAAAACGCAGCAAGGTGGTGGCATCCGGTGCAGACTCGCGACCCAGGTCGATACCCATAAAACCGCGGATGGCCTGGCTGTCGTAGACGGCATCTTCGCAACCTTCATCGGAGAAACCGAAACACTGCTGCACGACGTACATGCGCAACATGCGCGACACCCCTATCGCAGGGCGTCCGCGCTTGCCTGCGGTGTTGCTATAAAACGGCGCCACTTGCGCCTCCAGCAGGGCCCAGGGCACCAACTGTTCAAGGTCAGCCAGGAAGCGATCTCGGCGAGTCTGCTTTTTCTTGCCGGTATATTCGAGTTCGGAGAAGGTCTTCTGCACGCGCGTAACGCTCACGGAGAGGGAGGCTGTTGAAGGAACTTAGTGTGCCAAGGGTGGGGACAGTTGGCTATTTTTGCAGCGCCTCCTTAGAGGTCAAGCTGGCAACGATACTCTGCTTGGCGAATCAGGTGATGACTATCTCAGTGGTGGGGATGGCAATGATACCCTTAAAGGCGATGCAGGTAACGACAACTTATATGGTGATGCGGGCAAGGATCAACTAGATGGCGGTCTGGGCAACGATTATCTTACGGGTGGCGAGGGGAATGACACGCTGCTAGGCGATGCAGGCAACGACACGCTGTACGGCGATTCAGGTAACGATCACCTGGATGGCGGTACTGGAAACGATTACCTGACGGGTGGCGAGGGTTCTGACGTCTATCGCTTCAGTCGAGGCTGGGGTCAGGACTCGATTAATAACTACGATTCGAGCGCTGGAAAGACAGACACTATCGAGTTTGCGGCGGATATTCTTCCGACCGATATCATTGTTACCCGTTCATACAATGATCTGGTCTTGTCCCTTAAAAATTCCACGGACAAGGTAACGATTTCCGGCTACTTCCAGAATGACGGCGACACGCCCTATACCGTAGAGCAGATTCGATTTGCTGACGGCACTCAGTGGAACGTTGAACAAATCAAGACCATGGCGGCCTTTACCTTCACTGATGGTAATGATGCCCTTACCGGCTATGCATCCGACGACCGTATTGCTGGTGGTAAGGGGGATGATGTCCTCAACGGTCTTGCCGGCAACGATGTTGTCAGTGGTGACGAAGGCAACGACAACTTGTACGGTGGCACTGGCCAAGACACTTTGAGTGGCGGTTCCGGTTCAGACTACCTGTATGGCGAGGACGGGAATGATTTGCTGTCGGGCAACGCCGGTAGCGATATTCTTTATGGCGCTGATGGCAACGACATCCTTGATGGTGGCACTGGCAACGATACGCTTGATGGTGGTCGTGGCTCTGACACTTACCGCTTTGCAAAAGGGTATGGTCAAGACAGCATCAACAACTACGCTTACGGCGAAACAGCTACCGATAAGGTTGATGTCATCCAGCTGGATGGCTTGAATCCGGCCGACCTGCGCTTTTCTCGGTCGGGTGACGATTTTGTCATTCAGATCAAGGCAACAGGTGACACCCTGACGGTGCGTTCGCATTTCAGTCAGGATGGCGTCACCGCCTACGCGATTGATCAACTGAAGTTCGCCGACGGCTCTGTATGGGGGGGCGCACAGATCAAAGCTGCCGTTGTTCAGTCATCGGAAGAGGCCGACACTCTCACTGGTTATGCCACAGCAGATAGCCTCTTTGGTCAGGATGGAAACGATTCGCTGAGTGGTCGTGCAGGCGACGATGTGCTCGACGGGGGCAATGGCTCGGACACTTTAAACGGTGAGGATGGCAATGACACATTGCTGGGACGCGCAGGTAATGACTCGCTCAATGGCGGTTATGGCGATGACGTGCTGGATGGTGGTTCGGGCAACGACAGCCTTGACGGTGGCTACGGCTCCGATACCTATATCTTCCGTAAGGGCTCGGGTCAGGACAGTATTTACAACGGTGCCTACAACGAAACCACGGCTGGCAAACAGGACGTAATTCGTCTTGAAGGGCTTAACCTGAGCGACATAAGTCTACGCCGGGAATCCAGTGACCTGGTCATACAGATCAAGGAAACAGGCGATATCCTGCGGGTTTCCTCACACTTCTCTCCCGCCAGTACCTACTACAACTATGCCATCGATCAACTGCAGTTCGCTGACGGTACGGTCTGGGGTGTGGAGCAAATCAAGACGTCGCTACTGACGGGGGGCGAGTTTAACGACACGCTTACCGGTTACGACACTGACGATACCCTTCAAGGCGTGGCAGGCAATGACACGCTGTATGGGGGACTTGGCAATGACACCCTTCGGGGAGGAGCGGGACGCGATACGTTGTATGGTGAAGACGGTGACGACACATTGCTCGGCGGCACCGACAACGACAGCCTGACTGGCGGGAACGGTAACGATCTGCTGGATGGCGGTGCTGGTAATGACACGCTGGAAGGCGGCAAGGGATCGGACACCTATATCTTCGCTAAAGGTTCTGGCTCCGATTCAATCGATAATTTGACTTACAGCGATACGACCCTCAACAAGCTCGATGTCGTTCGTCTGGATGGTTTGAACAGCGGAGACGTCAGTCTGCGTCGCGAATCCGATGACCTGATTGTGCAGATTCTTCAGACCGGCGAAGCCCTGCGCATTCGTTCGCATTTCAGTGCCGAATCCAGCACTTGGAGTTATGCCATCGATCAGCTGCAGTTTGCCGACGGTACCGTCTGGGATCGTGCACAGATCACCGCGGCCCTCCTTGATGGGACTGGAGGCAGTGACACCATCACGGGTTACGACACGGCCGACACACTATCCGGGCTGGCGGGTAATGACACCCTCAATGGCCGCAATGGCAACGATCTGCTTGATGGTGGGGATGGCAGGGATAGCCTTAATGGTGAGGCTGGCGATGACACCCTTCTGGGTGGTGCGGGCAATGACACCCTTTCTGGTGGCGAAGGTAACGATATCCTTGATGGCGGTACGGGCAACGATTCGCTTGAGGGCGGCAAGGGCTCGGATACCTATGTCTTCCGCAAAGGCTCCGGGCAGGACACCATCAGCAACTATGCCTACAACGACAGCACACCGAACAGGCTGGATGTGGTGCGTCTGGAAGGGCTGAACACGGGTGACGTCAATATCCGTCGCGAGTCCGACGATCTGGTGATTCAGATTGTTCAGACCGGTGAGGTCTTGCGGGTCAGCTCCCATTTCGCTACCGATCAGAGCTACGGCTATGCGATCGATCAACTGCAATTCGCGGACGGTACGGTCTGGGATCAGGCCAAAATTACGTCAGCGCTTTTGATTGGGAACGAGGGCAACGACAGTATCATCGGATACGCCACGGCCGATGAGCTGGTGGGGCTGGAAGGGGACGATGTTCTCAGTGGCCGTACTGGCGATGACCTGCTCAACGGTGGTGAAGGCAGGGACGGTCTCTACGGCGAAGACGGTAATGACACTCTTCTCGGGGGGCTCGGCAACGACACCCTATCGGGTGGCGCTGGCAACGACACGCTTGATGGCGGTGCCGGTAATGATTCACTGGAAGGTGGCAAGGGCTCGGATATCTATATTTTCCGTAGGGGCTCCGGGCAGGACACCATCAGCAACTATGTCTATAACGACAGCACGCCTGACAAGCTGGATGTGGTTCGTCTGGAGGGCTTGAACACCAATGATGTCAGTATTCGTCGCGAGTCCGACGACCTGCTGATCCAGATTCGCCAGACCGGCGAAACATTGCGCGTCAGCTCGCACTTCTATAGCGATCAAAGCTATGGCTATGCGATCAACCAGTTGCAGTTTGCCGATGGCACTCTCTGGGACGAGGCGCAGATAACCGCGGCCTTGCTGATCGGTACTGAAGGCGACGACAGCGTTACTGGCTATGCCAGCGACGATAACCTCACAGGCCTGGCGGGCAATGACTCCCTGAGTGGACGCGCAGGCGATGATGTGCTCGATGGGGGGGATGGCAAGGACACGCTCTACGGTGAAGACGGTAACGACGCGCTCTTGGGCGGCGCTGGAAACGATTCGCTTAGCGGCGGTGCCGGCAACGATCTTCTTGATGGTGGTGCCGGTAACGACTCGCTTGATGGCGGAAAAGGCTCTGACACTTATGTTTTCGGCAAGGGTTATGGCCGGGACACCATCAACAACTACTCCTACAACGACACCACGCTCGACAAGCTTGAAGCCGTTCGTCTAGAGGGGCTGACCAAGGATGATGTGAGCATTCGTCGTGAGTCCGATGATCTGGTGATTCAGATTCGTCAGACGGGCGAAACCCTGCGGGTTAGCTCTCACTTCTATAGCGATCCAAGCTACGGCTATGCGATCAACCAGTTGCAGTTTGCCGACGGGGTTGTCTGGGACCAGGCACAGATCACTGCGGCCTTGCTGATTGGCACTGAGATAGACGACAACATCACCGGTTACGTCAGCGATGATCGTTTGTCTGGCGCACAGGGCAACGACACCCTGAACGGCCGTGCCGGTAATGACATCCTCGACGTCGGCGATGGTCGTGACACCCTCAACGGTGAAGACGGCAACGACACACTGCTGGGCGGCGCAGGCAATGACTCGTTGACCGGCGGCTATGGCAACGACACCTTGGACGGCGGCAGCGGCAATGACTCGCTGGACGGTGGCTACGGTTCTGACACCTATGTGTTCCGCAAGGGCTCGGGTCAAGACACTATCAGCAACTATGCCTACAACGACACCACGGCCAACAAACTGGATGTGATTCGTCTGGAAGGTCTGAACGCTGCCGATGTAGTGCTGCGTCGTGAGTACGATGACCTGATCATCCAGATCAAGGACAGCGGCGAAACTCTGAGGGTCAGCTCGCACTTCAACACCAGCGTTCTCTACGGCTATAACATTGATCAGATACAGTTTGCCGATGGCTCGGCACTGACCAATGAGCAGATCCGTACGGCTCTGCTGACCGGTACCGAAGTCGACGAGACCGTCACCGGTTATGAGTCGGCGGACAGCCTGTTCGGTCTGTCGGGCAACGACACTCTTAATGGTCGTGCCGGTGATGACATCCTCGACGGTGGTGATGGCCGTGACACCCTCAACGGTGAAGACGGCAACGACACACTGCTGGGCGGCGCAGGCAATGACTCGTTGACCGGCGGCTATGGCAACGACACCTTGGACGGCGGCAGCGGCAATGACTCGCTGGACGGTGGCTACGGTTCCGACACTTATGTGTTCCGCAAGGGCTCGGGTCAGGACACCATCAGCAACTATTCTTACAACGACACCACGGCCAACAAACTGGACGTGATCCGTCTGGAAGGGCTGAACGCTGCTGATGTGGTACTGCGTCGTGAGTCCGATGACCTGATTATCCAGATCAAGGACAGCGGTGAAACCCTACGGGTCAGTTCGCACTTCTACAGCAGTGCCATCTACGGCTATGGCATCGATCAGGTGCAGTTTGCCGATGGTACGGCACTGACCAATGAGCAGATCCGTACGGCTTTGCTCACCGGTACCGAAGTCGACGAGACCGTCACTGGTTATGAGTCGGCGGACAGCCTGTTCGGTCTGTCGGGCAACGACACTCTTAATGGTCGTGCCGGTGATGACATCCTCGACGGTGGTGATGGCCGTGACACCCTCAACGGTGAAGACGGCAACGACACACTGCTGGGCGGCGCAGGCAATGACTCGCTGACCGGCGGCTACGGTAACGACACCCTGGACGGCGGCAGCGGCAATGATTCGCTGGACGGTGGCTACGGTTCTGACACCTATGTGTTCCGCAAGGGCTCGGGTCAAGACACTATCAGCAACTATGCCTACAACGACACCACGGCCAACAAACTGGATGTGATTCGTCTGGAAGGTCTGAACGCTGCCGATGTAGTGCTGCGTCGTGAGTACGATGACCTGATCATCCAGATCAAGGACAGTGGCGAAACCCTGCGGGTCAGCTCGCACTTCAACACCAGCGTTCTCTACGGCTATAACATTGATCAGATACAGTTTGCCGATGGCTCGGCACTGACCAATGAGCAGATCCGTACGGCTCTGCTGAGTGGTACCGACGTCGATGAGACCGTTACCGGTTATGAGTCAGCGGACAGCCTGTTCGGCCTGTCGGGCAACGACACCCTGAATGGCCGTACCGGTGATGACATCCTCGACGGAGGCGATGGCCATGACACCCTCAACGGTGAAGATGGCAACGACACACTGCTGGGTGGCGCAGGCAATGACACGCTGACCGGGGGCTATGGCAACGACACCCTGGAAGGCGGCAGCGGCAATGACTCGCTGGACGGTGGCTACGGTTCCGACACCTACGTGTTCCGTAAGGGCGCGGGTCAGGACACTATCAGCAACTATTCTTACAACGACACCATGGCCAACAAACTGGACGTGATTCGCCTGGAAGGTCTGAACGCTGCCGATGTAGTGCTGCGCCGTGAGTCCGATGACCTGATTATCCAGATCAAGGACAGCGGTGAAACCCTGCGGGTCAGTTCGCACTTCTACAGCAGTGCCATCTACGGTTATGGCATTGATCAGGTGCAGTTTGCCGATGGGGTGATCTGGAACAAAGAGAGTATCAGCGCCAATCTGTTCACACCTGTAGCGGTGAGTGCCTTGACTGTCTCCGGCACGGAGGTCGGCGAAACCCTCACCGGAGGTGACGGTAACGATACGCTCTACGGTAATGGTGGAGACGATGTGTTGGAGGGGGGCTCGGGTAATGACCGTCTGGATGGTGGTGCCGGTGACGACACCTACCTGTTCGGTAAGGGCTCGGGTCAGGACACGATCTACTACGCCAACGAAAGCCGCGCCGGCAAGGTCGATACCATTCAATTGCTCGACCTCAACGCAGCCGATGTCAGCGTTTCGCGAGACAGCTATGACCTGGTGATTCGCATCAACGGCACGACTGATACGTTGCGCGTCGTGTATCACTTCCTGAGCGATGCCACAGCGGGTTATCAGATCGACCGCATCCAGTTTGCCGATGGCAATGCCTGGGATCTGGACGCAATCAAGACCCAGGTATTGAAGGGAAATGATGCTGACCAGTCCCTGACGGCTTACGCCACCGACGACCTGATCGACGCCGGTGCCGGTGACGACACCGTCAGTGGTGGTGCTGGCAATGACAGCCTGGCCGGTGGTTCGGGTGCCGATACCCTGAACGGTGAAGAGGGTAACGATCTGCTGCAAGGCGGTCTGGGCAATGACGTCCTTAGCGGCGGCGCCGGCAATGACGTGCTCGATGGCGGTGCTGGCAATGATCGTCTGGATGGTGGTGCCGGAGACGATACCTACCTGTTCGGCAAGGGTTCGGGTCAGGACACGATCTACTACGCCAACGAAAGCCGCGTCGGCAAGGTCGATACGATTCAGTTGCTCGGCCTCAACGCTGCCGACGTCAGCGTTTCGCGAGACAGCTATGACCTGGTCATTCGGGTCAATGGCACGACCGATACCCTGCGTGTTACGTATCACTTCATGAGTGATGCGACCTCGGGTTATCAGATCGACCGCATCCAGTTTGCTGATGGCAATAACTGGGACCAATCGGCCATCAAGGCGCAGGTGCTCAAGAGTAGTGACGCAGCCCAGGTCCTGACCGGTTTTGCCAGCGATGATCTGATCGATGGCGGCATAGACGACGATACGTTGTATGGCGGTGCAGGGCAGGACAGACTGTTGGGTGGTGACGGTGCTGACTCGCTCAATGGCGATGAGGGTGACGATTACCTCAATGGTGACGCAGGCAATGACACCCTTAACGGCGGTGCTGGCAACGATGTGCTCGATGGCGGTGCTGGCAATGATCGTCTGGATGGCGGAGCCGGTGACGATACTTATCTGTTCGGCAAGGGCTCGGGCCAGGACACGATCTACTACGCCAACGAAAGCCGTGCAGGTAAGGTCGACCAGGTCAAGCTGGTTGACCTCGATGCAGCCGACGTCAGCGTGGCGCGTGACGGTTATGACCTGGTGATTCGCATTAACGGCACGACTGATACGTTGCGCGTTGTGTATCACTTCATGAACGATGCCACAGCGGGTTATCAGATCGATCGGATTGCGTTTGCTGATGGCAGCTTCTGGGATCAAACCGCGATAAAGGCGCAAGTACTGCAAGGTACTGAGGCGGATGAAACCCTGGCTGGTACCGGCAGCGATGACATTATCAACGCAGCAGCAGGTGACGATGTCGTCAATGGCGGTAGTGGCAACGATATCCTCTCGGGCGGTATTGGTGCCGATACCTTGAATGGGGAAGATGGCAATGATGTGTTGAATGGGGGCGACGGTAAAGACGCTCTCTATGGCGGCAACGGTAACGACCAACTCGATGGTGGTGCTGGCAATGACATGCTGGACGGCGGGAATGGTGATGACATTTACCTGTTCGGCAAAGGCTCTGGTCAGGACAGCGTCTACTAAGCCTATGAGGTCCGCGCAGACAAGCTCGATACAGTGAAGCTGATCGGATTGAATGCGGCGGATGTAAGTGTGCGTCGTGAGAGTAATGACTTGCTCATTCGCGTGCTGGGCACCACCGACAGCCTGCGCGTGGTGAGCCACTTCACCAACGACGCAACCTATGGTTACCAGATTGACCAGATCCAGTTCGCTGACGGTAGCACCTGGAATCAGGCGGCGATCAGGTCCGCAGTCTTGCAAGGAACCGATGCCGACGAGACGCTGGCAGGTACTGCCAGCGATGACAGCATTGATGCAGGCGCCGGTGACGACACCCTCAATGGGGGGGCGGCAACGATACGCTGTCAGGCAGCAAGGGCGCAGATACTCTCAATGGTGAAGCCGGAGATGATCTGATGCTGGGCGGTCTGGGCAACGACACCCTTAATGGCGGTCTTGGTAACGATATCCTTGATGGCGGTGCGGGTAATGATCGCCTCGATGGCGGAGATGGCGACGATACCTATCTGTTTGCCAAGGGGGCCGGTCAAGACACGATCTATTACGCCTATGAAAATCGTGTGGGCAAGCTCGATACCGTCAAGCTGGTTGACCTGAACGCGGTGGATGTCAGCGTGCGTCGTGATGGTAACGACCTGCTTATTCGAGTGCTGGGTAGCACTGATAGCCTGCGTGTCGTTTATCACTTCCAGAGCGACGCCACGGGTGGATATCAAATCGACCGTATTCAGTTCGCAGATGGGAGTTTTTGGGATCAGGCCGCTATCAAGAACCAGGTCCTGCAGGGCAGCGAAGTTGAAGAAACTCTATCGGGCACTGGGGGTGACGATGTCATCGATGCGGGAGCGGGTGATGACATCATCAATGGCGCAGCCGGCAACGACACTCTGGCCGGCAATGCGGGCGCCGATAGCCTGAACGGTAACGAAGGCAATGACTTGCTGCTGGGCGGTGCGGGGAATGACAGTCTCATTGGCGGTACCGGTGATGACATTCTTGATGGCGGTTTGGGCAATGACCAACTTGACGGTGGCGAGGGCAACGATACCTATCTGTTCGGTAAGGGGGCGGGTCAAGACACGATTTACTACGCCTATGAAAATCGCGAAGGCAAGCTCGATACGATCAAGCTTACCGATCTCAATGCCTCTGATGTCAGCGTGCGCCGCGATGGTAACGACCTGATCATCCGGGTACTGGGTAGCACCGACAGCCTGCGAGTGGTTTACCACTTCCAGGGGGACGCCGCTGGCGGTTATCAAATCGACCGTATCCAGTTTGCCGATGGCAGTTTCTGGGATCAGAGCCAGATCAAATCCCAGGTCATGCAAGGCTCGGACATCGATGAAACCCTCTCCGGTACATCCGGCAATGACTTGATCGACGCCGGTGCTGGCGACGATACGGTGAACGGTGGTAGCGGCAACGATACTTTGTCCGGCGGTGCGGGCGCTGACACGCTTAACGGTGACGGTGGTAACGACTTGCTGCAAGGTGGAGCAGGCAATGACACGCTCTACGGCGGAGATGGCAATGATGTTCTGGACGGCGGTGCCGGGAATGATCAACTGAACGGTGGTGACGGAGACGATACCTACCTGTTTGGCAAAGGCGCCGGGCAAGACAGCATCTACTATGCCAATGAAGCCCGTGTCGGAAAGCTTGATACCGTAAAACTTGCCGACCTGAACGTCAGTGATGTCAGTATCACTCGGGACAGCAGTGATCTGCTTATTCGCGTCAACGGTACAATCGACAGTCTGCGCGTGATGAACCATTTCGCCGAGGACGCAACGAGCGGGTATCAGATCGATCAGCTGCAATTTGCTGATGGCACACTCTGGAATCAGTCGGCCATCAAGTCCCAGGTACTGTTTGGAAATTCATCTGACCAGAGCCTCCGCGGTTACGCGAGTGATGATGTTATCAACGCTGGCGACGGCGACGATAACGTTTCCGGTGCGGCCGGCAATGACAGCATCTATGGCAGCAAAGGGCTTGATACGCTGTATGGCGAAGAGGGCGACGACAGGTTGTACGGAGAGTCGGGCAACGACACTCTCTATGGCGGCGCGGGCAATGATGTACTCAACGGCGGCACTGGCAACGATAGCCTTATCGGGGGCGATGGCAGTGACACCTACGAGATCAATATTGGTTCAGGGCGAGACGTTATCAACAATTACGATGTCAGTAGCGGCACCGATGTGCTGCAATTCGGCACGGATGTAAGCCTTGAAGACTTGTGGTTCCGTCGCAGTGGCAGCGACCTGGAAGTCAGCATCATTGATACCAGCGACAAGGTGGTGGTGAGCAACTGGTATGCGGCTAACGACTATCAGGTGGACCAATTCAAGACTGCCGATGGAAAAACGTTGCTTGATAGCCAGGTGCAAAGCCTGGTCGACACAATGGCGTCGTTCGGAGTTGATGCGGGGGCGGAGCGGGATCTGACTACCGCACAGCAAACGCAGTTAGATACTGTGCTGGCTGCAAACTGGCAGTAAGAAGGTAGAGGGGAAAGAGGTGTATCGATTATAGATACATCTCTTTTTCAAATCATTGTTAGCGGTCGTCGCGTTCAGATATCCTCTATTGGATATCTGAGTTGCGCAATGCACTAACTTATTAGGTTTCTGGAAATCAAGGAGGGGTTTATGCAAGCGGGAAACGTTAATGGATACGATGTTGTGTCTGAGGTGTGGTGCGACAAGTGCGCAGCAGAAGGGGAGCGTCGAGGTGACTTTATCATCACAGATGCAGGCCCCGTGCAACCTCAGCCCTGTCAACGGTCGAGTTGTGGCGATCCATTGGCTGAACTGAATAAGGCCAAGAAAAAATAGTCGCGTCTTGCGATAGGGCTCACCACAGCCGCTTGAAATGAGGCGGCTGTGTCATGGCTTTCTTAAGCAACGCGGATCGCCGCCCCGGTCACTCCCACGCCCGTTGCGCAGAAGCAGAGCTGTCTCACATCCGCTGTTATCAATGCCCTCTATGCGGCGCCTCCAAGTCACCCGAAAACATATCATCCTCAGCATCCGGGCTTACCGGAATTGCATGCTCTTCAGAAGCCCACGCCCCCAGATCAATCAGTTTGCAGCGCTCCGAGCAAAACGGACGGCTCGGGCTGGCGGCGCTCCACTCCACCGGGGCGTCGCAGGTCGGGCATTGAACGGTCATTGGTTGGCTCATGATTGGCCTCCACGCAAAGTAAGGTAAAAGTGGTGCAGCCGCTCGACTTCGCTGGTCAGCCAGGCGTGATCGCGGTCGTTTGTCAGCACATCGTCGGCGTGGCGCAGACGTTCGTCGCGCTGGATCTGCACCTTGAGGATGGCGTCGACCTGCTCTTGGCTGGAACCATCGCGCAGCATCGTGCGTTCTATCTGCACCTGCCGGGGCACATCGATCACCAGCAGGCGCTGTACCATCCGCGATTGCCCGGATTCGATCAGCAGCGGCGAAACCAGAACGGCATATGGCGATTTGGATTTAGCCAGGTAGCTGACGATTTCCTGATTGACCAGCGGATGCAACAGCGCTTCCAGCCAGCGTCGCTGTTCTGGATTTTCGAAGATCAGCTTGCGCAGCGCGCTACGGTCCAGCTCGCCGCTGGGCTGCAACACGCTATTACCGAAGTGCGTTGCTATCTGCTCCAGCGCCGGGCGTCCAGGCTCGACGACCCAGCGGGCGGCGTGGTCGGCATCCACGGTGTCGATGCCGAGGTTGATAAAGCACTGCGCTGCCGCACTTTTACCGCTACCAATGCCGCCAGTCAGGCCAAGAATCCAGGGTTTTTGATCAGGTTGAGTCATCTGAAACCGGCAAACTGCATGTAAGAGTCGGTTATTTGACCACCCCAGAGCAAAGCGATCCACCCCGCAATCGCCAGATAGGGACCAAAGGGAATCGGCGTGCCGCTTTCAACCCGGCAAATACGCATCATGATCACGCCCAACACCGCGCCCACCAGCGACGACAACAGAATGGTCAGCGGCAAAATCTGCCAGCCTCCCCAGGCACCAAGCATCGCCAGCAACTTGAAATCGCCATGGCCCATGCCTTCCTTGCCTGTGATCAGTTTAAACAGCCAGTACACCGACCACAGCGTCAGGTATCCGGCCACCGCGCCCCACAGCGCATCTCTCAGCGAGGTGAACAGCCCGAACGAGTTGACGATCAGGCCCAGCCACAGCAGCGGCAGCACGAGCGAGTCAGGCAGCAGTTGGTGATCAGCATCGATCAGACTCATCGCCAACAGCCCCCAGCTCAACACCAGCATCGCAGCCGCTTGCCAGCCAAATCCGAAATGCCAGGCGATATAGGCCGACAGCAGTGCACAGGTCAGCTCGACCAGCGGGTAGCGTTTGCTGATGGGGGCTTTGCATTGTGAGCATTTTCCGCGCAGCAGCAGGTAACTGATGATCGGCAGGTTTTCCCATGGACGGATCTTGTGCGCGCAGTTTGGGCAACTGGAGTTGGGGAGAGTCAGGTTGAAGACGGGTTGGTCCGGCTCGGCGGGGAGGCCGAGCATTTCTCGGGATTGGGCTTTCCAGTCGCGCTCCATCATGATCGGGAGTCGGTAGACGACTACGTTGAGGAAGCTTCCGATTATCAGGCCGAGTAGAGAGCAGATAGTGATGAAGGCCAGGGGTGAGCTGGCCAGGAGGTCGAGGAGGGGCATGTCAGACGACGTTTCCGAGTTTGAAGATGGGGAGGTACATGGCGATAACGAGGCTGCCGACGACAACTCCTAGTACTGCCATGATCATGGGCTCCAGAAGGCTTGTCAGACTATCAACCATGTTATCGACCTCGTCCTCGTAGTATGTCGCAACCTTGTCTAGCATTGTGTCTAGCGCACCAGACTCCTCACCAATTGCGGTCATTTGAATTGCAAGACTTGGGAATACTCCGGTCGAACGCATTGAGAAATTCAGTTGTATACCTGTTGATACATCTTGCTTGACCTTGTTGACTGCATTTTTGAACACCACATTGCCGGTAGCTCCGGCAACCGACTCCAAAGCCTCTACTAGTGGGACACCAGCGGAAAAAGTAGTCGCAAGCGTACGTGCGTAGCGGGCAACCGATGACTTAAAAATCAATGGCCCTATGATGGGGACTTTTAACAGAAAGCGATCAAGGGTGTCCCGAAATTTTTGGGAGTTTTTATAAGCCTTTTTGAATAAAAAAAAGCTCGCAAAAAATAGACCTACTATCGCCAGCCACCACCTTTGTACAACGTCTGAAAGCCCTATGACCATTAACGTGAACGCGGGTAGTTCCGCACCGAAACTTGAAAACACTGACTGGAACTGTGGCACGACCTGAATGAGCAAAATACCTGAAACTATAACTGCCACTATCAGTACGGCGGCAGGGTAGGTCATGGCTTTTTTGATTTTTGCCTTAAGCTTTTCAGTTTTTTCCTTATAGCTTGCTACTCTGTCTAGTAGACTCTCGAGAGCCCCTGCTTGCTCGCCAGCGTCCACTAGGTTGCAAAAAAGATCATCAAAGTGCTCGGGCTTACGCCTTAGTGCAGTAGCGAAGCTATTGCCAGACGATACTTCTTGTTTTAGAGAGTTAACTAAAGACTGCATGTTCGGGTTTTCAGCACCCTCGCTGATAATATCGAAAGATTGGAGTAGAGGTACGCCAGCTTTCATCATCGTCGCCATTTGACGCGAGAAAAACGCAATGTCCAGTGGCTTGATCTTCTTGCCCTTGCCAAATATTGAGACTGACTTCTTACGCACCTTGGTCGGGTTAACGCCTTGTTTACGCAGTTGGGCCTTTACGAGAGCCGGGTTATGGCTGCTCAGTTCGCCACTAAGTTTGGCGCCCTTTTTGTCGACGCCCTCCCAAGTGTAAACGGTAACTTTTACTGCCTTGCTGGCCATGCTTAATCCTTGGTCACACGGTTGACTTCTTCAAGGCTAGTGATGCCTTGCATAGCTTTCGACAGACCTGAGGTTCGCAGGTCATTGAAGCCGTCTTTGCGCATCTGTTTGGAAATCTCCAGTGAGTTGCCCTCTTCCATGATGATGCGCTCCAGTTCTGCTGTTTTTTTGACCACTTCGTAAATGCCGACTCGGCCTCTGTAGCCGCCATTACAATGCTCGCAGCCCACCGGACCGTAAATCTTGAAATTGCCAATATTCGCTTCTGGAAATCCTTCTTTGATCAGAGTCTCACGAGGAATATCGAGTTCTTTCTTGCAATGGCTGCACAACTTTCGCGCAAGTCGTTGCGCAATAATCAGGTTGATTGCTGTGGCAATGTTGAATGCCGCGACGCCCATATGATGCAGTCGTGTCAAGGTTTCCGCAGCGCTGTTGGTGTGCAGGGTTGATAGCACCATATGCCCCGTCTGAGATGCCTTGATGGCAATTTCGGCGGTTTCCAGATCTCGGATTTCGCCAACCATGATGACGTCGGGATCTTGACGCAGAAAGGCGCGCAATGCCTGAGAAAAGTCCAGCCCCTGACGCGGGTTGACGTTGACCTGATTGATGCCTTCTAGGTTAATCTCTACCGGGTCTTCGGCTGTAGAAATATTGATATCCACGGTATTGAGGATATTCAGGCCGGTGTACAGCGAAACGGTCTTGCCTGAACCCGTGGGGCCGGTCACGAGAATCATGCCCTGCGGCTGTTTCAGTGCCTCCAGATACAGTGCTTTTTGTTCTGGCTCGTATCCCAGAGCATCAATACCCATCTGCGCGCTGGTCGGATCGAGGATTCGCATCACGATCTTCTCGCCCCACAACGTAGGCAGGGTATTCATACGAAAATCGATGGCTTTTGTTTTAGACACCCGCAACTTGACGCGCCCGTCCTGCGGTTTGCGCCGTTCCGAAATGTCGAGGCTCGCCATGACTTTCAGGCGCGCAGCGATACGGTTTGCCAGATGAATCGGAGGCCTGGCGACTTCATGCAAAATGCCATCGGTACGCAAGCGCACGCGAAAGATTTTTTCGTAGGGCTCGAAGTGCAGGTCGGACGACCCTAGCCGGATGGCATCCAGCAGCATTTTGTTGACGAAACGTACTACCGGGGCGTCGTCAGCGTCATTCTGGGCAGCGAGGGACGTCTCCTTGCCATCAGCCGGTTCGATATCCAGGCCCAGATCGACATCTTCAAGATTACCCAGACCGCTGTCACTGTCGAAAAATCGATCGATCGCAGTCGTCAGCTTGTCATCTTCGACCAGAATGGCCTCGGTATTCAGGCCTGTACTGAACTGAATATCGGTCACTGCCTGATGATTAGTCGGGTCCGATATGCCAATAAACAGCTTGTTTCCGCGTCTCCATAGCGGCAGTGCGTGATGCTGGCGAACCAGCTTTTCACTCACCAGGCCTTTGGGCTGACTTTCCTTGTCCAGGCTGGCGAGGTCCATGAACGGCACGCCAAACTGGTCGGACGCCATTTCTGCTAGCGTCAGGCTCTTGACCAGTTTGTTCTGAACCAGATAGCTCACCAACGAAATCTTGTCGCGGCGCGCCTGTTGATAAGCCTGCTGCGCGACAGTATCGGTAAGTAGATCGGCAAGGACAAGTTGTTTGGCCAAACCAGTGAGAACAGCATCAGTCATAAAACCACCAGACACGGACAATGAGAGGTTTATAGCGCAGTCGGGCGGTGCTGCCAAATGAGGGTGAGGTATGTGACAAAAATTGTCAGTTTCTACGAATTTCTGGGGCTACGATCGTCGCGACAGCCGCGTCAAAATCAGATGGCTTCGACTACTTCTACGTTGGCATGACGTGTGCTTACGCCCTATCAAGGCACACAAAATTGACGCCTCGGAGAAGTATGCGATGAAAGCACAAAAAGGTTTTACGTTGATAGAGTTGATGATCGTGGTTGCGATCGTAGGTATTTTGGCAGCGGTAGCGATTCCGTCCTATCAGAACTACACCAAAAAAGCAGCGTACTCAGAGGTTCTGGCTGCGATGGCATCTGTCAAGACTGCTGTGGGTGTCTGTGCTGTTCAGGCAGCAGCTATGACGGAATGTGATACTGCTGGAGAGGTAGGGGTTGTATTGCCAACTGATGTAAAAACTGGCGCAGTTAATACTATTGCGATAGGTACTGGCGGAGCGATCACCGCTACTCCTAATGCTTACAAAGGTATTGCTACTACGGAAACGTGTAGTCTTACTCCATCTGGAGTGGGCGCGGCAGCCACTTGGACTTTTAGTGGGTCATGTGTATCGGTTGGTTATGTGAGAGCCAACTAATAAAGCATGCTTCCTGTAGCTATGTTGCGAGCTAGTTTAAGCTCGCAACATAGCTACTAAGATCCATGTCTTTGGTCGGGATCTTAGTTTGAACTGGCGTGTTTAGAATGGCTTTTCACAAGCTGGTTAAGCCTTATCGCTGTGCTGTCTAAATATATTGTATCTGCTGTGTGTGTTATGTGTTCAACAGTAAGTTTTATGGTTTTAGGTTAAGGCTGTGCGCTTATTATAAAGCGTCGTCATATATGTTATCTTTGGTTCTCGATAGTTTCCAGTTGGGCTGTGGCAGTGTTAGGGAGGCGCTGATTTATTCGATTTTTCGTCCCTGCAACGCTCTGGAGGCCTTGATTTATCTGGGGGCAACAGCTGGGTTTTAGAATAAATCAGCGTCTCCTTAGGGAGGCGCTGATTTATTCGATTTTTCGTCCCTGCAACGCTCTGGAGGCCTTGATTTATCTGGGGGCAACAGCTGGGTTTTAGAATAAATCAGCGTCTCCTTAGGGAGACGCTGAACAATTAACCCGTTCGCACCGTCCCCATTTCCAAGCCGGTTTTTTTCAACCTGCCGGCCTTATTTTACGTTTCTCGAGCAGATTTCTGCCCTCATTTTGCTGAAAGGCGGGCCAGTCCCGCCTTTCAGACGGATTTATCCTGCCGTCTGTTGTAAATACCGCTTGGCCAGCATCAGATTGGCCAACCCAAACAAACTGAACAACTGCGCTGTATTCTTTTCCAGCCCACGGTAGCGAACCTTGCGATGATTGAAGCGCACCTTGATTACCTGGAAGGGGTGCTCGACCTTGGCACGCAGTTGCGCCTTGGCATATTCAATTTTGCGCTTGACCCGATACAGCACGCTGCCTTCGCCGTGCTGCTTGTAACTGCTTGGCCGTTCTGCAATCGACCAGATAACGTCCCGTTCAGCATGCTCCGGTCGCTTGGCCGCACCGGTGTATCCAGCGTCACCCGAAACATAGGTTTCGTCACCGTGAAGCAACTGGCCAACCTGGGTGACATCCGCCACGTTAGCGGCCGTCCCTACTACGCTGTGCACCAGCCCCGACGTGGCGTCTACACCAATGTGGGCCTTCATCCCAAAGTGCCATTGATTGCCTTTCCTGGCCTGATGCATCTCAGGATCACGCTTGCCTTCTCGGTTCTTGACCGAGGGCGGCGCGGCGATCAGAGTAGCGTCGACGATAGTGCCTTCCTTGAGCAGCAGCCCCCGGCTGGCCAGATGCTGGTTAATCGTTTCAAACAGCAGCCGGGTTAGCTGATGGACTTCCAGCAAGCGGCGAAAACGCAGCAAGGTGGTGGCATCCGGTGCAGACTCGCGACCCAGGTCGATACCCATAAAACCGCGGATGGCCTGGCTGTCGTAGACGGCATCTTCGCAACCTTCATCGGAGAAACCGAAACACTGCTGCACGACGTACATGCGCAACATGCGCGACACCCCTATCGCAGGGCGTCCGCGCTTGCCTGCGGTGTTGCTATAAAACGGCGCCACTTGCGCCTCCAGCAGGGCCCAGGGCACCAACTGTTCAAGGTCAGCCAGGAAGCGATCTCGGCGAGTCTGCTTTTTCTTGCCGGTATATTCGAGTTCGGAGAAGGTCTTCTGCACGCGCGTAACGCTCACGGAGAGGGAGGCTGTTGAAGGAACTTAGTGTGCCAAGGGTGGGGACAGTTGGCTATTTTTGCAGCGCCTCCTTAGGGAGGCGCTGATTTATTCGATTTTTCGTCCCTGCAACGCTCTGGAGGCCTTGATTTATCTGGGGGCAACAGCTGGGTTTTAGAATAAATCAGCGTCTCCTTAGGTATCCTCTGAAAAAGCCCATTTTTTTGGAGAGGAACCGGGCTGGAGCGCCTGTATTTACTGGCTTCGACTTTTGAAGAAAAGGCTTTTTCAGACCTTCCTTAGAGGGTGTAGACAAAATAAATTAAACTTTCACTCCCTTGTCTGAATAGCCCTCAAGCCATGCCTAAAACCGGACGTCCTCGCTCGATTGCCGCCGAGCACTATCCCGTGCTGGTGAAACTCGCTCATGCACAGCCCTATTCCAGCCAGGCCGAATTGGCGCTCGTATTCTTCGCCGAAACCGGTATCACTGCGCATCCCGACACCTTTGCAAAAGCGTTGAAAATGGCAGGGATTACGCGTGTAAAGCAGCGGGCCAAGGGAAGTTTTCAGTCACCTGAACCTAATAAAGCCTATGGCTACAATGAAACCCACCGCCGCCAACTACCGGAGCAGCTATATCCGAGTTGCTTGACAGATACCGAGTGGGCACTGGTCGCCGACCTGTTTGAAAGCCAGGGCGGACGAGGAGTGCCACCGCTTCACTCTCGGCGCACGTTGCTGGAAGCCTGTTGCTATGTCGTACGCACGGGGTGCTCATGGCGAATGCTACCCCGCGATTTTCCTCATTGGGACAATGTCTACAAAACGTTCCGCCGGTGGAGCGCTCAAGGCAAGTTCGAGCAAATGCATGATCGCTTGCGAGCTCAATGGCGTGAGCGGGAAGAACGCGCTGACAGCCCGTCAGCAGCGATCCTGGATTCACAGTCGACCCGCAGTTCTCCTCAAGGCGGTGACAGCGGCTACGACGCAGGCAAAAAAGTGAAGGGGCGTAAACGAAGTCTGATTGTCGATACATTGGGCCTGCTGCTGGCTGTCAGTATCAGTGCTGCAAGCGTGCAGGATCGTGACGCGGCGGATGATGCGGTGGCGTACTCGAAGGAAAAATATCCGTCACTGAGCACGCTTTTTGTTGATAGTGCGTACGCAGGAAAATGGGCACAGCGCACCCATCAACTGCACGCTATCGATGTTCAAGTGATCCGTGGCCCGAATAACAGAAGAACAGGGCAATGGCACTCTGAACAAGGCGATCTATTTTCCGTGGAGCCTGTTCAGACTGGATTTGTGGTCATGCCCAAGCGATGGGTAGTGGAGCGAACTCATGCCTGGAATGAGAGAGCTCGGCGACTGATCATGCATCATGATCGCCTTTTTGCGGTAAGCGAGGCATGGGTTTGGTTGGCCGAGGCTCGAATACTCGCGCGCCGACTCACTACATGATTTTGTCTACACCCTCTTAGGGAAGGTCTGAAGTAGCCGGATGTTTTCCGGCTACCGAGTCCTCAGCACTTTTCAAAAAAAGATGCATGTCGAAATTTGCTCAATTATCTTCGCTTTTTAGCTCTTTCGGCCGCTGCAAAGCCTTTTGCGGTAACCATTTCCTGCATTACACGCGCACCTCTCCTGCGCTCGCCAACAAATGTCGGCGGGCCATCCACAGGTTTGACAGGGCGAACAACGTCACCATCTGCGCGGTGTTCTTGGCCAAGCCCCGAAAGCGCACTTTTTCATAGCCAAACTGGCGTTTGATGACCCGAAACGGATGCTCGACCTTGGCGCGAACCTGGGCCTTGGCCTTCTCGATTTTGCGGATCGCCTTGTACAAAATACTGCGTTTTCCGTGCTTTTTGTAAGTGCTGCGGCGGGCGGCAATCTGCCAAATGACCTTGCGCCCAGCGTGTTCTTCGCGCTTCTCGACCCCGGTGTAACCTGCGTCGGCGCAGACTACGTTTTCCTCGCCGTGCAGCAGTTTGGCAACCTGCGTGACGTCTGCCACATTGGCCGCTGTTACTACCACGCTGTGCACCAGGCCTGACTCGTCGTCGGCGCCGATGTGAGCCTTGGCGCCGAAATAGTACTGGTTACCTTTCTTGGTTTGATGCATCTCAGGATCGCGTTTGCCATCCTTGTTCTTGGTCGAACTGGGCGCGTGAATCAGCGTGGCATCGACGATGGTGCCTTGACGCAACGACAAGCCACGGTCGCCCAGATAACCATTAATTACGCCGAGAATCCCGGTCGCCAACTCGTGCTTTTCCAGCAGACGACGGAAGTTGAGAATGGTGGTTTCGTCTGGAATTCGCTCCAGGCTCAGGCCTGAAAACTGACGCAGGATGGTCGTCTCATACAGCGCTTCTTCCATCGCCGGATCGCTGTAGCCGAACCAGTTCTGCATCAGATGAACACGCAGCATCGCCATCAGTGGGTAGGCGGGCCGGCCACCTTCTCCTTTTGGATAATAGGGCTCAATCAGGGCAATCAAACCTTTCTAGGGCACCACCTGATCCATCTCGATCAGGAACAATTCCTTACGGGTCTGCTTGCGCTTGCCGGCATACTCGGCGTCGGCGAAGGTCATCTGTTTCATCATCGAAAAGCTCGGCGACTGGTGTCCGGAGATTTTGCCAAATTAGGAAGTCTTTTTCAGAGTTTCCTTAGAGGGTGTAGACAAAATAAATTAAACTTTCACTCCCTTGTCTGAATAGCCCTCAAGCCATGCCTAAAACCGGACGTCCTCGCTCGATTGCCGCCGAGCACTATCCCGTGCTGGTGAAACTCGCTCATGCACAGCCCTATTCCAGCCAGGCCGAATTGGCGCTCGTATTCTTCGCCGAAACCGGTATCACTGCGCATCCCGACACCTTTGCAAAAGCGTTGAAAATGGCAGGGATTACGCGTGTAAAGCAGCGGGCCAAGGGAAGTTTTCAGTCACCTGAACCTAATAAAGCCTATGGCTACAATGAAACCCACCGCCGCCAACTGCCGGAGCAGCTATATCCGAGTTGCTTGACAGATACCGAGTGGGCACTGGTCGCCGACCTGTTTGAAAGCCAGGGCGGACGAGGAGTGCCACCGCTTCACTCTCGGCGCACGTTGCTGGAAGCCTGTTGCTATGTCGTACGCACGGGGTGCTCATGGCGAATGCTACCCCGCGATTTTCCTCATTGGGACAATGTCTACAAAACGTTCCGCCGGTGGAGCGCTCAAGGCAAGTTCGAGCAAATGCATGATCGCTTGCGAGCTCAATGGCGTGAGCGGGAAGAACGCGCTGACAGCCCGTCAGCAGCGATCCTGGATTCACAGTCGACCCGCAGTTCTCCTCAAGGCGGTGACAGCGGCTACGACGCAGGCAAAAAAGTGAAGGGGCGTAAACGAAGTCTGATTGTCGATACATTGGGCCTGCTGCTGGCTGTCAGTATCAGTGCTGCAAGCGTGCAGGATCGTGACGCGGCGGATGATGCGGTGGCGTACTCGAAGGAAAAATATCCGTCACTGAGCACGCTTTTTGTTGATAGTGCGTACGCAGGAAAATGGGCACAGCGCACCCATCAACTGCACGCTATCGATGTTCAAGTGATCCGTGGCCCGAATAACAGAAGAACAGGGCAATGGCACTCTGAACAAGGCGATCTATTTTCCGTGGAGCCTGTTCAGACTGGATTTGTGGTCATGCCCAAGCGATGGGTAGTGGAGCGAACTCATGCCTGTAATGAGAGAGCTCGGCGACTGATCATGCATCATGATCGCCTTTTTGCGGTAAGCGAGGCATGGGTTTGGTTGGCCGAGGCTCGAATACTCGCGCGCCGACTCACTACATGATTTTGTCTACACCCTCTTAGAAACTGTCTAGTTATTGATGATGTTGATGGCTTCCACGCGAACGTCTTCACTTCCCCCGCTCCATCTTCAACCGATACCCAATCTCCGCAATCACCTCAATCGCCGGCAACAACTCCAGCCCCAGTTCCGACAAGCTGTACTCAGCCGAAGGCGGCGACGTCGCCAGTACCGTCCTAACCACAACACCTTTCTCCTCCATTTCCTTGAGCCTTACCGACAGCATCTTTGCCGATATGCCGGGGATGTCGACGCGCAGTTCGCCGAATCGCCGAGGTCCGCCGCTCAAACTCCACAGCAGGTTTGGCGTCCAGACGCCGCCCAGCAGCCACATGCAGGCGGCCACTGCGCATTCGGGGACAGGGTTGTCGACTTTGCTCTTGCGCATTTTCAGGGGCATTGCGGGGTGTTCCTTTTTAGGGACGCGGGTTTCCGGGGCGTAACCTGGTTACAGAAAGGTAACCGGAGAATGAGAGTAACCTTAAGTTACCAGCTATACAAAAGTTATCGAGGTGCTAGGATCGGGTCATTCTCAACCACCGGAACAATCCCTTATGAAGCGTTACTATTCACCTGGATCTTGCTCGCTGGCTGCCCACATTGTGTTGCACGAGGCTGGTGTCGCTCATGAGCTGGTCAAGGTCAATTTGCGGCAGCACACGCTTGAATCCGGCGAGGACTATTACGCGATCAATCCTAAAGGTGCCGTCCCCGCTCTTGAGTTAGAGGGCGGCGCTGTTCTGACTGAAGGCGCTGCCGTTCTGCAATATCTGGGCGACCACTTCGTACACGCGCTGGTGCCAGCCAACGGCACGCTAGAGCGCGCAAGGCTGCAAGAGATCCTCAATTATCTGGCTGCTGAATATCACAAGGCCTGGACACCGCTGTTCTATCTGGCAAAAGGCGCCGATGCCACCGACGCCCAGCGCCCGGTCATCGCCAGACAGACCTACCTGAATGGCCTCTTGACGGATGGTCGTGAATACCTGCTGGGGAATGACTTCAGCGTTGCCGACACTTACCTGTTCGCCGTAACCCGCTGGTCAGTCAACTTCGGCATTTCGCTGGACGAGCAGCCTGCGTTGAAAGCCTTCATGGCCCGCGTCGAAGCGCGTCCGTCCGTCAAGGCGGTGCTGCAAGCCGAGGGGCTGCCTGAGTCGTTCAGCAAGGCCTGAGTCATTCAGGTCTAAAGGCAGATTCAACCTGTTGAACCGAAAACGCCCCGTCGGCTGTGCTCCGCCGGGGCGTTTTGTTTTGATTTTGCAGAGATAGTGCGCTGGCATCGTAGGATATTTCAGCTTTTACCCTAGGGTCTGTTCCCGTTTCACATTGGTAGCCACAGAAAAGCGCAGGCCATTGCTATGACGCTTTCATAGTTTCTCTTGAGTTTGTCAAATCGAGAAGCCACCGCCCGGAAATGCTTCAACCGGGCGAAGGCGTTTTCTACGAGATGTCGATTGCGATATAACCCTTTGTCCAGATCTGCGTTCCCTTTCAGAGAATTGCGCTTTCGTGGAATCACCACTTTGCTGCCTTGCTGCTCGACCTGAGCCCGTATCGCTTCAGTGTCGTAGCCCTTGTCCGCAATGATCACTTCTGCATCGGGCACCTTGGCAATCAACGAGGCCGCCTGCGAACAATCATTGGTCTGGCCTGCGGTCACGTCAAATGCAATAGGCAGCCCACAAGCGTCTACAGCCAGGTGAATCTTGCTGGTGTTACCGGCTCGGCTTTTTCCGATGGCCTGGTCCTGCGTGCTGGCAGCACCTGCGCTGTGCTGATGAGCCTTGGCATAGCTGCCATCAATGAAGACCCACTCCATGTCAGGATCAGTCATCAGCACCTCAAGCACCTTGACCCACTTGCCTGAAGCAGACCAGGCATTGAACCGCTTGTAGACCTTGCTCCAGTTTCCAAACGCTTTCGGCAGGTCTCGCCAAGGGCAACCCACACGCATGCGATACAGCATGCCTTCAACCGTGGTGCGCAAATCTCGCTTGTTGTAGATCGATTCGTGTAGCAAAATTTCTCGTAGCTTCGGCCAGTGCTCATCACTGAGCATTAATCGGGGCATTGCAGGCTCGTATTGGTGTTGTGTGAGAACTCCAACAATACGGGGCTGTTCTCATAAGGATCAATGGGTTACGTGCAAACGGGAACAGACCCTAGGGCAGGTCTCAATCTATGCTGATCACCCAAACGTACATTGATTGATACCCCGATCACGCCCAAAATCAGCCGTCTGTTAACCCACACTCGAAGGGAGGGGCATATGAAAACCGTTGCATCACCCAGCCGCCTCCTCGGAACAGGGCTTTATACGGCGTCGGAAGCCTCGTCATATAAGGGCATTCCCGCAAAAGACATTCGCAGATGGATGTTTGGCTACAGCGCTGCAGGAGTCGACCATCCCGGCCTGTGGACTCCCGAAGTCGCGTTCCTAGAAGACAAGCTGCTTGGGTTTCATGATCTTCTCGAAATTCGTTTTGTACATGCATTTCGCCAGCATGGAGTCAGCTTGCAGGCGATCCGCAGCGCTTCGCTACAAGCCAGAGAAATGTTCGGCCAGCTTTACCCGTTTACGTGCAGACGGTTTCAAACCGACGGACGAGATATTTTCGCGACCGTTCTGGATGAAACCGGGGATGAAGCGCTGCTGGATCTGGTAAAGCGACAATACGCTTTCAAACAGGTCATCACGCCTTCTCTGTATGAAGGTATTGATTATGCCGGTGAGGAGTCGGCGAGACGTTGGTATCCGGTCAAGCGAAGCAAAGCAGTGGTTATGGACCCAGCCCGAAACTTTGGCAAACCCGTACTCTCTGCGACAGGAATTGATACTGCTGCTATCTATCCTGCTTATTTGGCCGAAGGACGAAACGCCAAGCGAGTGGCATTACTTTACGAGGTTCCGTCTGCCGCAGTGGACGCTGCTGTCGCTTTTGAGCACAGGATCGCTGCTTGAATTTTTTGATTGATAACAACCTGCTGCCCGCTATCGCCAGAGCACTCAATGAACTGACCAAGAGCGAAGGTCACTCAGTAGTGTCGCTGCGTGAAAGGTTTCCTGCCAACTCCACAGATACTGACTGGGTGACTCATCTCAAACGAGAAGGTGGGTGGGCAGTCGTCTCTCAAGATAAGTTCTCGAAGGGGGACGCTGAGCGTCGGGCCTTCAGAGAGTGCGGACTGCCCATATTCTGTCTCGCCAGGCAGTGGGGGCAAATGACCTACTGGAACAAGGCAGAAAACCTGGTCAGGTGGTGGCCATCAATTACCGAACAGGCGTTATTGACTGAGGGCGGCGCAGCCTTTCGCGTGCCGTGGAGGTTTTCTAAAGCAGTCAGGTTTCAGCAGCTTAAAATCTAGCCCGATCACCGACCGGGCTAGTCTTAGTAGTTAACCTGCAAACGTTACCTCGCCACCCCATCAACCCGCGGCTGCCTGCGGATCCGTTTGCGCACGCCAACCACCACCATAACCACCAGTAACCCAATCACCACAAAAAAGATCGCGTTGAATATCGGGAACGGTTGATCACGACTGGTGACCGCTTCAATCTCCGTCACGTTGGGAAACATCGACAGGATCGTTATCCGCCAGCCGTAATAGCGAATCAACGCCAGTTGCTGAGCATCACGCGAATAGCCCTGGGCTTTGGCCTGGATGTCGGCGGAGTCGAATTTGAAGTACCACGGGAAGCTCCAGCCGGTGTCTTCGTTGCGGTAAACCACGACTTTCTTGGTGTCCGGGTCTTCAGTGTTGATGAAGTACACGTCGCGGGTCGGGCCGTCTGCCGGGTTTTCGGCGTTGATAACACCGTCGGCGTCCATTCTTTTGACTTCCACACCGGTGATCATCACGACATCATGACGCGGCAGAACGTAGTAGAGGCTTAATGCGCCGATCCCCAGTGCAACGAATACCACAAGCCAAATCGACCTTTTAAGCCACTTCATACCAGCGTCCTCTGTTTAAAATTGCGTGACTTTGCCCTAATCCGAACATTTCGAAGCAAAACAGTTATTACAAAATTCGACAAGGCCGTTTCGGGCGGCGCAGTCTTCCGGAGATTGACATGATTTGGTTCCTTGAAGGGCAAGCCAGCCAGCGCGACGTGATTATCGGTGCGCGTGATGCCTTGCCTGAGTCGGTGCGCATTATCGCTTCTCATCGTCAGCAGCGCTCTGAAATTACCGGTCTGGCTGATGTGGCGTTGCAAGAGCCGCTCGATAACCAGGAACGGATCGACTGGGTGCTGGAAAACGCACGCTCGCTGGGCGTCAAGGTCATTGTTGCCGGGCGGGTGGGCGGTCTCTATGAAGCGCAGCGTGCGCGTTTCATTGCCGAGGGGTTGGACCTCGTGACGGGTGGAACGTCCCCGCAAACCTTCATGGATGTCGACAACAAGGGTCGTTTCACCGCGGCGGCCGAGGCGGCGGGGCTGGCTTGCATACCGGCGATCACTGCGTGCAATGCCGAAGAGCTGCAAGCGGCTTACGCGACGCTGTCGGTGTCTGGCGAAGTCTGCATCAAGCCGGTGGTCGGGATTTACGGCCAGGGCTTTTGGCGCTTCAAGACGGACGTCGATGATTTTCGCTGTTTCGCTCACCCGGATGAGCGCGAAACGACGTTCAAGGCGTACCTTGATGCTTATCGCCAGGCCGAAGATCTGCCCGCGATGCTGCTGATGCCTTACATGCCGGGCAGTGAATGTTCAGTGGACATCGTGTGCGAGGGCGGCAAGGCGGTAGCGTTCGTCGGCCGACGCAAGGAAGGCTTGAACCAGACCTTCGAGTGCGACAGCGAAGCGGTACAACTGGCGGTGCGCGCGGCCGAGCATTTTGCCTGTGACGGGCTGATCAATGTACAGACCCGCGACGACGCTGACGGCAAGCCGCGTTTGCTGGAGATCAACCCGCGTTACTCGGGCGGCATCGGTTATACGCGCCATGCTGGCGTCAATCTGCTAGGTATTTTCGCTGCGCGGCGTCTTGGGCTGAAAGAACCGGAAACACATTGGCTGGAAGATATCCGGATCAAGGCGATCACCGTCGCTGTACGGGCCACGGTTTGATCAGGATAATAGATTTTTGCTATCACTAATCGCTCTCATCAAGGAGGATCGGGCTTGAAGCTTCTGGCGCCAGGTGCAAACACTGCTTTAGCGAACGCTCACTGCACCTGGAATCTGGAGAGCGGCAAGTCTTCGGTTTTTGGTGAATACGCCGCCGTTGCGTTGCTGCCGGTCAACGAAAAGCGCCTGCCGATGGGCGATCCGGCGCTGTTGCATCAAGAGCAAAACTGGATGGAATGGAGCGGCGGCCCGCAGAACGTGGGCTGTACGCTCAAGCTGGATCGGCTTCCTGCAGGCAGCGATCGCGTGTTGCTGATGGTGTATGTTTTCGCAGCGACCGGCCCGGTCAGCGAGATTGCCAGCCTGCATCTGCAAGTGGACAGCGACATCGAGCATCGCCTCGATCTGCGCAGTAACGGCGAAGCGGCGATCATCATCGGCGAGTTCTATAAACGTAACGAGCAATGGAAGTTTCGTGCATTGAGCGAAGGCTCGGCGTATGGGCTTTCGGCGTTGGGGCGCAAGATCGGTCTGGAAGTGGACGATCGACACCCACGCCGTCCGTCGGGCGGCTCGGGCGGCGGGCCACGGCACGAATCGGCGACCGGCACCGCGTTTGTGGTCGGCCCCGCGCACGTCATGACCTGTGCGCATGTCATCGAAGACATGAGCGTGTTCCACATCAATTCGCTGGACGGCCGCTACAAGGCCGAGCCGGTGGTGATCGACCGCCGCAACGACATCGCATTGCTGCGCGTGCAGGGCGCTCCGCTGTTGTCTCCGGTTACATTCCGGGACGGGCAGGGCTGCGAGCCGGGTGATAACGTGGCGGTTCTGGGCTATCCGCTGGCATCGATTTCCGGTGGCGGGTTGCAGGTGACCCAAGGCGGGATTTCCGGCTTGTTCGGCCTGCACAACGACGCCAGCCTGTTCCAGTTCACCGCGCCCATACAGCCGGGCTCCAGTGGCAGCCCGCTGTTCGATAACGGTGGCGGGGTGATCGGCATGGTGACGTCCACCGTGCCGGACGGGCAGAACATGAATTTCGCGGTCAAGTCCGCATTATTGTTGTCCTTTCTACAGGCCTGCCGCATCGACGCGCCGCACGCCCGTCCGGAAAGGTCGTACACCACGACAGAAATCTCACGCATCGCCCAGTCATCGTTATGGCTCGTTGAAGCCTCACGTCAATGATGCCGGGCTTCCTGCCGTTTGCGCAGATGTCAGCTAATCAGGAATTTATCGATGGACAGCAGCGCAGCTTTTTCCAATCCTACAAAGCTTCGTGCTGATCTGCTTCGTGGTCGTCTCGATGTCAGCGTCGATTCGTCCACCATTGCCCCGGATTCACTGTTCGGCTTCGCTGAACGGCGCAACCCCAAGCGCGCGTTTCTATTTGTCTCGCGAGTGCTGGGGCGACACATTCCGGCGCGCCCGAGCGTCATGCTCAAGAGTTTTCAGGACCTGGCCCACAAGATTCCGACAGACCTGCCCGGCCCGGTGCTGATCATCGGCATGGCGGAAACGGCCGTCGGTCTCGGCGCTGGTGTGCACCGGGCCTACAGCGCAACGCGCCCCGATGCGCTGTACCTGGTCAGCACCCGCCACCCGACCGGCACCGAATTGTTCGCCCGTTTCGAAGAAGAACACAGCCACGCCAGCGCCCATCTGATTCATCTGCCCACCGACCCGGCACTGCGCGACATGATGCTCAACGCCCGTTCGCTGGTGCTGGTCGACGATGAGGCTTCCACGGGCAAGACCTTCATCAATCTCCACCAGTCGCTGGTCGCGGCCGGTTTGAGCAACATCGAGCGCGTGGTGACCTGCGTGCTGACCGACTGGTCAGCGGGCGCGGTCAGCACGTCGATGGGGGCGTTGGCCGAACAGGTGTCGCTGTTGCAGGGCTCTTATTCCTTCGACGAAGACGTCAGCGCGCCATTGCCGGACATGCCGGAAGTCGGCACCGTCGCGATGGGCGACTGGCCATTGGTCACCGCCAACGACTGGGGGCGCATGGGCGTGTTGTCGGTTGCCGATACGCTGGCACCGGGCCTGACGGTCAGCAAGAGTGAACGGGTGTTGGTGGTCGGCACCAGTGAGTTTGTCTGGCGTCCGTTTCTACTCGCCGAACGTCTGGAGAGAGCCGGCTCTGATGTGCACTTCAGTTCCACCAGCCGTTCACCGATTGCGCTGGGGCATGCCATCGATCACGCGTTGTCGTTCGCGGATAACTACGGGCTGGGCATTCCCAACTTTCTGTATAACGTGCGCCCGGGTCAGTTCGATCGGGTGCTGATCTGCACCGAGACGCCGAAGCAGGCCGTGCCTGCCGAGCTGATCGAAGCACTGAACGCTGAGGTCATCTGCGATGAGTAACGACCGCCCGCTGATCTTCGTCGATCTGGACGACACACTGTTCCAGACCGCCCGCAAAACACCGGCTGACATTGAAAAACACGTCGCCACGCTCGATATCAGTGGCAATGCCAACGGTTACATGACCAATGTGCAGAAGTCCTTTGCGCACTGGTTGCTGGCGCATTCCGAGGTAGTGCCGGTGACCGCGCGCAGCGTCGAGGCCTACAGTCGGGTCAAACTGCCATTTACGGCGGGCGCGATTTGCTCCCACGGCGGTGTGATGCTCGATGTCATGGGGCGACTCGACCAGGACTGGAACGAGCAGATGAAACAGACCCTGGCCAGCTATCAGTCGCGTCTGCATGAACTATGTGCTGCGACGCTGGCAATCGGTCAAGAGCTGGGCTTTTCACTGCGCGGCTGGGTGGTGGAAGAAGCGCAATTATTCCATTACGTGGTGACCAAGCACAACGAGAGTGATGACAGCATCCTCACGCACGTGCTGGCTGAAGTGCAGGCACGCGGTCTGCTCGACGGCATGCATATTCACGGTAACGGCAATAACCTGGCTTTTCTGCCTGAAGGCCTGGCCAAACGCTACGCTGTTCAAGAGTGGTTGCGTCGCGACAAGGCGATCAACGGCGAGCGCCCGGTGCTCGGTTTTGGCGACAGCATTACTGACCTGGGCTTCATGGATGAGTGCCACTGGTGGGCGACGCCTGCCCGCAGTCAGTTGGCGAAAATGTTTGTCGGAGCTGCGCATGAGTGATCCCGTTCACGGGCTGGAGACGGTGGGTAGCGGAAGCTATCTCAAGGATGACGTGCATTTTCTGTTGCGCAGTATCGAGATGCAGACCACCAGTGTCGAAGAGAAGGAACGCCTGATCCAGACGCGGCAAAAGCATTATTCGGAGATGATCAGCGAGGAGTCTGCGCCCAGCGACGCCCATAAGGCGCTTTACGAGCGTGCGCTCAGCCAGAACGGCGCGCGCATGGCGACCGACGTTCACGCCTTGGCGCAGGCGCTGGATCGTCAATGCACCGGGTCTGAAATCGTTCTGGTGTCGTTCGTGCGTGCCGGTCTGCCGCTTGGCGTGTTGTTGCGTCGGGCCCTGATCGATCTGCGCCGCGAGGCGCATCACTATGGCATCAGCATCGTCCGCGATCGCGGCATCGACAAGGTGGCACTTGAGGCCATCATTCAAACCCACGGCGCGCAGAACATCGTGTTTGTCGATGGCTGGACCGGTAAAGGCGCGATCTCCGGGGAAATCCGCCGCAGCTTGGCGGGCGATGCACGATTTCCGCAAGACCCGCGGCTGGTGGTGCTGGCCGACCCGTGCGGCAGTGCCTGGCTGGCGGCCTCGGCGGAAGACTGGGTGATTCCGTCCGGCATTCTCGGCGCAACGGTCTCCGGGCTGGTGTCGCGTTCCATCTGGCCAGCAGACGGCGGGCTGCACGGCTGCGTGGTGTACGAGCATTTGCAGGACCATGACGTCACGCGTTCTTTTATTGAACAGATCGAACGCCAGCGCCGTCAAAAGTGTTCGACGTTGATGCTGAGCCCTTGGACGCCGACGCAGCGCCTCGAACTCAAGAGCGCTGCATCGCGGGTGATCGACAGCCTGGCTGAACGCTTTGAGGTGAATAACCTCAACCGCGTCAAGCCGGGCATTGCCGAGGCGACCCGGGCGGTAATGCGTCGCGTGCCGGACCATGTGCTGGTGCGCAACCTGACCGACGGCGACGTACAGCTTCTGCTGCACCTGACAGAAAAGGCGGGCATCCCCGTTGAGGAAGTCGGCGATGCCCTGGGCCCATACCGGGCGGTGACCATCATACGGAGTCTCAGCTAATGGCCTTATTCTCGCCTTATGCGCTGGGGGCAACGCTGTACATGCCCGCTACCCGTGACGACATCGTCGATGTCGTGTTCGGTGACAAGATTCCCGAGTTGCGTTCGCTGGTGGTGTGTCTGGAAGATGCCGTCGCGTTGATCGATGTCGACACCGCACTGCTCAACCTGCGTCAGGTGCTGACGCGGATTCAGGATCGTGGCGGACGGCCAGCCGATGGGCCGCTGCTGTTCGTCCGTCCGCGTGATGCCGCCATGGCGCGCATTCTCAACGACTGGCCGCTGATGGCCCACGTCGACGGGTTCGTTGTCCCCAAGCTCTCGCTGACCAATCTGATCAGTTGGGAGCAGGCCGTGACCAACCCGGCGCTGGCCTTGATGCCGACGCTGGAAACGCCGGAGGTCTTCAATCCTGGAGCAATGGTGGAGTTGGGGCAGGCTTTGAAGGCCTGTCTCGACGAACGGATCATTGCGCTGCGCATTGGCGGCAACGACCTGATGGGCTGCCTGGGCCTGCGCCGTAATCCGGCCATGACGCTGTACTCGACGCCGATGGGCTACGTCATTCCCATGCTGGCCGGAGTCATGGGCGCGCAGGGGTTTGCCCTGACCGCGCCGGTGTTCGAACAGCTGGCCACGCCAGACGTTCTGGAACTGGAACTGGCGCTGGATATGACCAATGGATTGGTCGGCAAGACGGCAATTCACCCTTCGCAGGTCAATATCATTCAGAATGCGTTACGCGTCAGTCTGGAAGACATGAACGCCGCCCGGATGATTTTGAACTCTGTGGCGCCCGCTGTGTTCAAGTACAACGATGCTATGTGTGAACCGGCGACCCATTACAAATGGGCAACCCACATCATGGAGCGCGCCAAATGGCATGGAGTGTTACCCGCACCCGCTTCGATCATGGATGCCAGTATTCGACTCGCTGAGGCAGTTAGCTAGATGATAGAACCTGACCTTGAAACCGCAGGACCTGATCTTGAGCCTGTAGGGCCCGACCTTGAAATCGAAGTGGAACAGCGCCTGCTGGCGGTGTTCGATTTCGACGGGACCATTACCCGCCATGACAGCTTCGTCCCGTTTCTCAAATTCGCCTTCGGGCAACGTGCCTTCTCTGTGCGTATGGCGCGGCTGGTATTGCCGAGCCTCGGCTATCTGGCCAAACGCATGACCCGCGACGAACTCAAAGGCCGCCTGATCAAGGCGTTTTTGAGTGGCGTCGAAGTGCAATGGCTGCAGCAAAAGGCCGAAGCCTTCTGCCAGTCGCACTGGAAACGCCTGATGCGTCCCGCCGCACTTGAATCCATCGCTGCCGAGATCGAGAAGGGCGCCATTGTCACGCTATGTTCAGCATCGCCTGCTATGGTCCTGCAACCCTTCGCCGACCGCTTGAAAGTCGAGCTGATCGGTACCAATCTGGAAGTGATCGACGGCAAGCTGACCGGGCTGATCGAGGGCAGTAACTGCCGCTGCGACTCCAAGGTCGCGCGTCTGGAAAGTGTCTACGGGCCGCTTTCGCAGTTCCGGGTTCGCGCCTGGGGCGACACCCGAGGTGATCACGAATTGCTCGCCGCTGCTCAGGATGCGCACTGGCGGTTGTTCCATCCGACGTGGCGTCGAGGCCGTTATAAAGGCCCCGTTAACGCCAAGTTACACAATCCTGATGGTAATGACGGGCCAACACGGTAAGGCTGTAACACTTTTATCCGAATTCCGTAGTCACATGGAGCGAAAAATGGCACTCACTTTGGCAAAAAACCAGACGATCTCACTCGAGAAAACCGCTGGTACAGGCCTCAAGAAAGTCAGCATGGGCCTTGGATGGGACCCTGAAAAGGCCAGCGGTTTCTTCGGCAAATTGCTCGGCGGTGGCGGCGGCGATATCGACCTCGACGCCTCCTGCATTATGCTCGACGCCGATAAAAAGCCCCTCGATCTGGTCTGGTTTCGTCAGTTGCAATCGCGCGACGGTGCCATTTTGCACTCCGGTGACAACCGTACCGGCGAAGGCGCGGGTGATGACGAAACCGTCAGCGTCGACCTGGAAAAATTGCCGGCTGCGGTCAAATACCTGGTGTTCACCGTCAATTCGTTCACCGGGCAGAATTTCGAAAAAGTCGCCAATGCCTACTGCCGCATCGTCGATCTGGGCAGCCGCAACGAGCTGGGCCGTTTCGACCTCTCCGAGAAAGGTCAGCATACTGGCGTGGTGATGTCTTACCTGTCGCGCACGGCATCGGGCTGGGATTTCACTGCTGTCGGTCAGGCCACCAACGGCCGCACTGCGGATGATCTGGTCGAACTGGCCATCGGAGCTGTACGCGGATGACCCAACTTGTTCCAGGCGCCAACGCGCCAGTCGCTACCGGGCCTCTGACGGTCGAGATCAGCTACGCCCCACTGACAGGCGCAGACATCGATGTGTCCGCATTCCTGTTAACGGGGTCGGGCAAGGTTCGTGGCGATCAGGACATGTGCTTCTACGGCCAGAAAAGCGTCAATAATGGTGCGGTCCAGCAGACAGAAGCGTCGGCGGGCCGCGCAGTGTTCACCCTTGATCCGAGCCGTCTGGATTCGGTCATCGAGAAAGTGGCCCTGACGGCGACTATCTACGAGAACAAGGCCAGCTTCAACGCTGTGTCGCGTCTGGCATTAAGCATAACGGGCGGCATCGAGGCAGAGATCCCCACCAGCGGCATGAAGGAAACCGCGCTGATTCTGGGCGAGTTCTACTTGCGCCAAGGCGCCTGGAAATTCCGCTGCGTTGCGCAGGGTTTTGCGGACGGCTTGGAGCCGCTGGCTAAAAACTTCGGCGTTGAAGTCGCCGCGCCGCAGGATCAGCCTGCACCTGTTCCAGCACCAGCACCAGCACCAGCGGTCAAGTCGACGGTCAGTCTGAGCAAGATCACGCTCGACAAGACTCGCGCCTCGGTCAGTCTGGAAAAAACCAGCGCCGGTTTCGGCGAGATCAGGGTCAATCTGAACTGGAATCGCCGCAGTGACAACAAGGGCGGCGGCTTCTTCTCGATGAAGAAGAGCAATGCCATCGACCTTGATGTAGGCTGCCTTTTCGAATTGCAGGACGGCTCCAAAGGGGCGGTTCAGGCACTCGGCAATTCGTTCGGATCGCTCAACAGCGAACCGTTCATCAAGCTGATGGGCGATGACCGCACCGGGTCGATCAGTGATGGTGAGTGGCTGCACATCAACGGCGGGCACTGGGGCAAGATTCGTCGCATTCTGGTGTACGCGTTCATCTACGAAGGTGCGCCGAACTGGAAAGAAACCGACGGGGTAGTCACCATCCATGCGCCGGGCCAGCCACCCATTGAAGTACGTCTCAATGAAGAGGGCGGCCGTCAGGGCATGTGTGCGATTGCCTTGCTGGAAAACGACAACGGAGCGGTCAAGGTGACGCGCCGTGTGGATTTCCATAATGGCCACAGCAACATGGACAAAGCCTACGGCTGGGGCATGCGCTGGGCTGCTGGTTCCAAGTAAACAACACCGTGGTATTTCTGGCTGGCTGTGCCGCCTCATGGGAGATAGACATGCTGGACTGGTTGAAAACAAACGCAACAGCGGCCCGCGACAAGCTGGCCACTGAAGTTTCGAAGTTCAAGAATCGCGAATTCATGGACGCTGTAGTTTCCGGCTGTGCGCTGGTATCTGCCGCCGATGGCGATATCAGCGCCAGTGAAAAGCAGAAAATGGCCGGCTTCATCCAGAACTCTCAGGAACTGAAAGTTTTCGACATGAAGGACGTCATTCAGGGCTTCCAGGAAGCCTGCTCCAAGTTTGAGTTCGATTACGAAATTGGCCGTGCCGAGGCGTTGAAAACCATCGGCAAGATCAAAAAGAAAGAAGATGCTTCCCGTCTGTTGGTGCGCGTCTGCTGTGCAATCGGTGGCGCTGATGGCAGCTTCGACGAGAAAGAGCGGGAAGTTTGCCGCACGATCTGTCGCGAGCTTGGCCTGAACCCGTCCGATTTTGACCTGTAATTTTTACCCTAAGGAACGCAGTTAAATGGAAAGCACCTCTCTAGGCTTCCCTCCACTCACGATGGCGGTTTTCGTCGGTCTGGCCATTACGGCCATGGCCATCGACATGTTCTCCCACCGGGGCAACAAGCCGATCACCCTGGCGCAAGCCTCGGCGTGGTCGATTTTCTGGGTCGCCATTTCGCTGGCTTTCGCCGGTTTTCTGTATGTGCAGCACGGCGCTGAAGTTGCCACGCTGTTCGTCACCGGTTATGCGCTGGAAAAAGTGCTGAGCATCGACAACCTGTTCGTGTTCATGGCGTTGTTCGCCTGGTTCAAGATCCCGGATGGCCTGCGCCACCGCGTTCTGTACTGGGGCATCATCGGCGCCATCGTTTTCCGCGGCATCTTCGTCGCTATCGGTACCGGCCTGCTGGCACTGGGCCCGTGGGTCGAAGTGGTGTTTGCGGTGATCGTTGCCTGGACCGCGGTCATGATGCTGCGTGCCGGTGATGACGACGATGAAGAGGTCGACTACTCGCAGCACATGGCTTATCGCTTTGCCAAGAAACTGTTCCCGGTGTGGCCAAAACTGCACGGCAGCAACTTCTTCGTGCGTCGCGCGGTTCTGGAAGAAGAAATCAAGAAGCCTGAAAACGCCGGTATCACGCTGGCTGCCAAAGGCGCGCTGTTCGCAACTCCGCTGTTCCTGTGTCTGGTTGTGGCAGAAATCTCCGACGTGCTGTTCGCGTTCGACTCCGTGCCTGCAATCATCGCCGTAAGCCGCGAGCCTCTGATCGTGTTCTCGGCCATGCTGTTCGCGATTCTCGGGCTGCGTACTTTGTATTTCGTACTTGAAGCCCTGAAACGCTACCTGGTGCATCTGGAGAAGGCCGTTATCGCGCTGCTGTTCTTCATTGCCGTCAAGTTGGGCCTCAACGCGACCAACCACTTGTTCCATCACGGTTACGAAATCAGCGCCAACGCCAGCTTGCTGGTAGTGGTTGTCGTGCTGATCATCGGTATCGTCGCCAGCCTGCTCTTCCCGGGTAAAGAAGAACCGGCTGAAGAAAAAGCTTAAACACTGGATAAGGAGATATACGAATCATGGCTTTGACTCTGCAAAAAGGTGGCAACCTTTCGCTGTCGAAAACCGACCCGACCCTGACCAATGTCCTCATCGGTCTGGGCTGGGATCCGCGCGCCACTGATGGTCAGGATTTTGACCTGGACGCCAGCGCATTCCTGTTGGGCGCCAATGGCAAGGTCCGCAGTGAAGCTGACTTCATTTTTTACAACCAGCTCAAGAGTGCCGATGGTTCCGTCGAACACACCGGTGACAACCGTACCGGTGCCGGTGATGGCGACGATGAAGTGCTCAAGGTCGATCTGACCAATGTGCCTGCCGATGTCGACAAGATCGTTTTCGTCGTGACCATTCACGATGCCGACACTCGCAAGCAGAACTTCGGTCAGGTGGGTGGCTCGTTCATCCGCGTTCTGAATGAAAAGTCGGGCGCTGAAGTTGTTCGTTATGACTTGGCAGAAGATGCTTCGACCGAAACTGCCATGGTGTTTGCCGAGCTGTATCGCAACGCTGGCGAGTGGAAGTTTCGTGCGGTTGGCCAAGGTTATGCCGGTGGCCTGAAAGCCGTTGCCAACTCTTTCGGCATGAATTTCTGATTCACGCCTAACCCTATTTCTGAAAAGGATTACGAACATGGCAGTAAGTCTGAGTAAAGGCGGTAACGTTTCCCTGTCGAAAGAGGCTCCTGGCCTGACAGAAATCACCGTAGGCCTGGGCTGGGATCCACGGGTGACCGATGGCACCGAGTTCGACCTCGACGCGTCGATCTTCATCGTTGGCGAAAATGGCAAGGTGCTGGACGACAACAGCTTCATTTTCTACAACAACAAGAAGTCGACCGATGGTTCGGTTGAACACTTGGGCGACAACCGCTCAGGTGCGGGCGAAGGCGACGACGAGCAAGTCAACGTCAAACTCACCGGTCTGGCGGCTGCGGTCAAGAAGCTGGTGTTTGCGGTCACCATCCACTCGGCTGACGAGCGCAAGCAGAACTTCGGTCAGGTTTCGAACGCTTACATCCGCGTTGTGAACAAGGCTGACGGCAAGGAAGTCGCGCGTTACGACCTGTCGGAAGAAGCATCGACCGAAACCGCGATGATCTTCGGCGAGCTGTACCGCAACGGCGACGAGTTCAAGTTCAAGGCCATCGGCCAGGGCTTTGCAGGCGGTCTGAAGCCGCTGGCAGAAGCCCACGGTGTTGCAATCGGCTAAACCCGATCAGCGCCCGATAAAAACCCCCGCCAGCGATGGCGGGGGTTTTTTTTGGGCTTTTGAAAGCATTGGCTGGGTAAAGGCTGTCGTTCGCACGCTCCAGCGCTCATCGTTATAAATAAGTCCGCTTTTGATTCTGGCCGAAGGCCGTGGGAGCGAACTTGTTCGCGAAAGGGTCAGCATAATCGCCGAAAAATGCATACTCTGAAACACTGCCTTCGCGGACAAGTCCGCTCCCACAAAGCCCTGCGACGCGGAGCGTCGCACGATAGTCAGTAGTTGAGATCATCGTTGCGCATGCTCACGCTCTACAGAATCCCGGCACCCTTGGCCGCTTTCAGCCAGTCGGGAAACTCTTCCATCAGTAGGTCGTACAGTTTCTCTTCCGGGATTTCATCCAGGCGGTCCAGGGCGAAGAAGTTGCAGTTGTCGACCACACGTCCGCCCATATCGTCGAGCTTTTCGAGAATCCCGTAACCGTGACCTCCCAGGCCCACGAACTGCCAGAAGATCGGCAGTTTGGCGGCTTCGGTTATCAGCCTGGTGATCTCGCGGTCCTGATGCACACCGCCGTCGCTGATGAACAGGATGTAGATCGGTGTCTTATCGCCTGACTGCTTGTAATAATCGATGACCATGCGCATGGCCTTCGGCTCGTCGTTGATGCGTGCACCCAGCTCCCAGTTTTTCCAGCCGCCATGGTCGGTCTTGATAAAGTCCTGAAAGTTGCCCAGTCTGACAGCGCTGAGTTGCTGCGGCTTTGCACCGAAGGCCCAGCAGTCCAGTGCGCCGTCATCGTCGAAATGCACGGCTAGCGGAATCAGGCGGTCCACCACTTCCTGCACATGACCACGCGTGTATTGCGCGTTCATCGAGCCTGACGCGTCCAGCACCAGCCCGACCCGGGCCTTGGTGTCGGTCAGTCTGGCTTTTTCCAGGCTGACTTGAGCCTTCTTCGCCAGGCTGATCAACTGCGGAGCAGCGGCGGCAATCTTCTTCTCCAGAGAAATTCGTGCAGGCGGGGGCGGCGGTGCGTCGGCCACTTCACCACCAAAATGTACCACCAGCGCGTCCAGCCCGGCGTTATAGCCCTGCAGGTTGGAGGCAATGCGCCATTCGCCGTTCTTGCGATAGACATCGGCCACCATGATGGCTTTCTCGGCGGCAAAGGTCGCCCCGGAGAACTCGCCACGGGCCACTTCGCGGCCTTGCGCCTGAATGCTGAAATGGCTGGCCTGGATATCGCTCATCGCTCCCGTACCATCAATGGACGCAGTGAACACCAGCCGGTCTATGGATGCCGGCAAGCGACCCAGCGCGAGCTGAAAGTCGCCGCCGTTGACCTGTTTGACACCGTTGCAGGGGCTGGCAGGCTGATTGAAGAAGATCATGTAGCGGTCGTCCGACAGCTTGCCGTTGGCGTCGACGCCGAAGCAGACATAATCGATCACATGCGGCGATTTCAGGGAGATCGACAGCGTGAGGTCAGTGCCCTGAATCAGTGTGGAAAGCGGGATGCGTTGGCCTTGAGCGATTTGCATGGTTCTTCCTTGGCAATGGGGTATCAGAGAGCCCCGGTCAAATGACTGGCCTCAGCGTTCGCTTTGGCCTGCACCCGCAGGGCCGGCCGCCAGCATGCGCCCGGCCAGCCGAGAGAATGGCAGACTTTGCAGCCACACCGTGCCGGGGCCGGTCAGTCGGGCGAAAAACACGCCTTCGCCGCCGAACAGCATCGACTTGATGCCGCCGCCGACCATGCGGATGTCGTAGTCCACAGTCTGGGTCATCGCCGCCAGGCAGCCGGTATCGACATCCAGCCCTTCGCCTGCCGCCAGTTCGATCTTGCGCACCGTGCCGCCCATGTGCACGAAAACCCAGCCGTCGCCTTCAAGCTTTTGCAGGATGAAGCCTTCGCCGCCGAACAACTCGGTCAGAATTTTCTTCTGAAATTGAATGCCTATGGACACACCCTTGGCACCGGCCAGGAAGCTGTCTTTCTGGCAGATCAGCTTGCCACCGAAATCGCGCAGGTTCAGCGGCAGGATGGTGCCGGGGTAGGGCGCGGCAAAGGCAACCCGGCCCTTGCCGGCCCCTTGCTGCGAAAATACCGTGGTGAACAGGCTTTCGCCGGTGAGCATGCGTTTGCCTGCGCCGAACAGCGAGCCCAGCAGCCGCGATGATTGATTGCTGCCGTCGCCGAAGATCGTCTCCATTTGCACATCGCAGGTTTTGTACATCATGGCGCCGGCTTCAGCGACCGCACTTTCGCCGGGGTCAAGTTCCAGTTCGACGAACTGGGTTTCCGAGCCGTACAGCTTGAAGTCCACGCCGTCGGTGGTCTGCGCCAAGCCAAAGCCGCCCGAAGCGTTCGGGTCTGGCGTGAACCACGGCCGTTTGCCCGGCGCGGAAGGAACGGGCACGGGTGGCGCAGAAGCCTGCGCAGGCAGGCCCGAAGGCCTTGGCTGGATCATCTCGGGCGCTGGAGCCGGGAAGGGTGTCACGCCATCCTTTTTGACGGCGCGCACGTCCTTAACCTGATAGATCGGCTGCCAGTCCGGCATGCCCTGTTTCCAGCACCAGGCACCGGGTGACTCGCGCGCAATCAATCGCGCTGCCGCTGCATCCATCGGGCCGAGTTGCTTGCCCGCGTTCATGACAAACCATTGGTCCAAGGCATCTGCTCCCGATCGAATCGAAGTCGTCTTCAGCGCGTCAAGCCGTCAGATGCTCAGGCGCATGGACAGGTCCACGGCCTTCACATCCTTGGTCATCGCACCGATGGAAATATAATCAACGCCGGTGTCGGCAATCACCCGCAGGGTGTCGTCAGTGATGCCGCCACTGGCCTCGAGCCTGGCACGGCCTGCGGTGAGACGAACGGCTTCGCGCATGTCATCCAGGCTCAGCTCGTCGAGCATGATGATGTCGGCCCCGGCGTCCAGCGCCTGACTGAGTTCACCCAGGCTCTCGACTTCGACCTCCACCGGCTTGCCCGGCGCTATCTTGCGTGCAGCGTCCACGGCCTGAGCGATGCCGCCGCAGGCTGCGATGTGGTTTTCCTTGATCAGGAACGCGTCATACAGGCCGATGCGATGATTGTGGCAGCCACCACAGGTGACTGCGTATTTCTGCGCCAGACGCAGGCCCGGCAGGGTCTTGCGGGTGTCGAGCAGTTTGACCCCGGTGCCCGCGACCAGGTCGGCGAAATACTGCGCGCGGGTTGCGACGCCGGAGAGCATTTGCAGGAAGTTGAGCGCGCTGCGTTCGCCTGTCAGCAGCGAACGTGCAGGGCCTTCCAGATGAAACAGTGTCTGATTCGGGCTGACCCGGTCGCCGTCGACCACTTGCCAGTGCACGGCCACACGAGGGTCGAGCTGACGAAACACCGCGTCGACCCACGCGGTCCCGGCAATCACCGCCGCGTCACGGGAAATGATCGTGGCCTTGGCCAGCCGTTCTGCCGGAATCAGCTGGGCGGTGATATCGCCACCGCCAACATCCTCGAGCAATGCGCGGCGCACATTGGCTTCGATCTCGGCGCTCAGATCGGCAAGTCGTAAATTCGGCATAGCGGGCTCCACTAACAAAGTCGTCCGAGTATAAGGCACTGCATCCTGCTAACCCACCGGCGGCCATGCTCTGGAACGCCTTTGCGAGCGTGCAGTTGGTCGGTTTGGCGAATTTGCGTGCGATGGAATGCAAATGTTGCGGTCTATCAGTGCACATGAATATGCAGGCGTCATCCAGATGAGTGTGTAAAAAAAGTCTCACTGGCGCTAATGACAACTTTTGAAAGATACTCGACCATTATTTGACGTCACAGGTTTGACGTCATGCGAAACCAAGGGGGTCGGATCACAAGGCGAGGGTGGCATGCCACGCTTGTGATACGGCCCGGGTATTTTCCTGACAGGGGGGTGTAATGCCGAACGACGAAAAAGTAGTGCCGTTAAGCAAAGTACTCCCTTCGCAGGGGGCCAGCGCGCCGCTGGCCAGGTTACCGGTGGTGTTGCTGCAGGTTCGCGACAAAGCGGCGCAGCAGCTCAAGGACGCTTTGCAGGTGCTGTTCGACAACGCCGACGACACGCTGTTCGAGATGGCTGACCGCGCCCTTAGCAACACCGAGCAAAACATCTTTTTCGAAGCCATGCGTGACCTGCGTCTCAAGCGCAAAAGCATAGAGCGTGGCTTTCTCGACAAGTTCTACGAGTCTTTCCTGTCGCTGGGCCAGTATCAGATTCAGGACCCCGTGCTGCCTGCCGCCGTGTCGTTCGACAAGCTGGCGCTGGTGCATAACGATGATCTGGAAAAGACCGTGGCGGTCGACGCAATGGTCTCCAAGGTCATGAGCCGTGACAGCCTCGCGCTCGGCCAGCTCACCGCACGCCTCAACGTTCTGGTGCCGCAACCCATCACCGACGAAAACAACCCGCTGGGTCCGGCGATGCTGTGCCGGTTCTTCCTTGAGGCTGGACGCAACCTGGGGGTCGAGATCAAGGTCAAGCTGATCATCCTCAAGCTGTTCGAAAAGTATGTGTTGACCAACACCGATCATCTGTACGGTGAGGCCAACCAGTTACTGATCGCCACCGGCATTTTGCCGGACATGAAAGTCCTGCCTACCCGCCGCTCATCTGATCGAGCAGCGCCTAGGGCTCGTTCTGCCGAACTGTCCGACCCTGTGCTGAATGAAGCGGCGGACAAGCTCGACAAAGGCGTGCAGGAGGTGTTCTCGGCATTGCAGGAGTTGTTGCTGCATGTGCGCGGCCATCTTGTGCCACGGCATGAGCCCAACGCCGAAGTACGGCCGATCTCCAGTCGGGACTTGATGCGTCTGCTTTCTCATTTGCAGCAGTACGTGCCGTCTCAGGACACCGCTGACGACTTCGACTTGCGCAGTCAGCTCGAACAGCTGCTAACGCGGGTCAACGTGAAAACCGGTAAATCACGGATCGTGGGCGTGGGCGACGAGGACGTTATCAACCTCATCGCCATGCTCTTCGGGTTCATTCTCGATGACCGCAACCTCCCGCCATCGCTGCGCGCGCTGATAGGGCGCTTGCAGATTCCGATGCTCAAAGTGGCGGTGCTCGACAAGAGTTTTTTCAGCCGTGGCAGTCACCCGGCCCGGCGCCTGCTCAACGAAATTGCTACCGCAGCGCTGGGCTGGGGCGGGCGTGACGACTATCAGCGCGACTCGTTGTATCAACGCGTCGAGCAGATCGTGCAGCGGCTGCTCAATGACTTTGACGACGACCCGTCGATCTTTTCTGAATTGCTCGCCGATTTTCTGGCCTTCACCAGTGATGAACGCCGTCGCAGCGAGTTGCTGGAGCAGCGCACCCGTGATGCCGAAGAAGGCCGGGCGCGAGCCGAACTGGCTCGTCAGCTGGTTCAGCAGGAACTGAACCAGCGTCTGCTGGGGCGCACCTTGCCGGAAGTGGTGGTGCGTCTGTTGCAGGAGGCCTGGAGCAAAGTACTGCTGCTGACCTGCCTCAAGCACGGTGACGCGTCCGGCGAATGGCAAGCAGGCCTGACCACCATGGACGAGTTGATCTGGAGCGTCGAGCTGCATGACGATCCGCAGGCTTTGCAGCGCTTGCTGGAGCTGGTGCCGGGGCTGCTCAAGTCGTTGCGCGACGGCCTGACCAGTGCGGCGTTCGATCCGTTCGCCACCAGCGAGTTCTTCAGCCAGCTGGAGTCGCTGCATGTGCAGGCGTTCCAGCATTTCACACGTTTGCAGGAAGCCAGTGGCGATGCTGGATCAGGTGACGCGTCGCTGTCCGGCGCTGACCTTGCGGACGGTCCGCCGATGATGGCCGTGGTCGAGGAAATCGTCCTGATCGCACCCGAAGAGCGGTTGTTCAACGAACCGGTCGTGCAGTTGCCTGACGATGACGCCGGTTTGCAGATGGTCGACAACCTGCGGGTGGGTTGCTGGGTCGAGATTCAGGAAGACGAAGAGCATAAGTTGCGTTGCAAGCTGACCGCCATTGTCGAGCCGACCGGCCGCTATGTGTTCGTCAATCGCACTGGCATGAAGGTCCTGGAAAAAACCCGCGTTGGCCTTGCCGTCGAGTTTCGTCGCGGCGCGGTGCGCGTTCTCGACGATGCCTTGCTGTTCGATCGGGCGCTGGAATCGGTGATCGGCAACCTGCGCAAGCTCAAGGGCGCCTGAGTCCTCGCAAGACCGAAGGCCTATGGCGTAGGAAATAGTCCGCGTGTGATCGGTCATTTCCTACGTCAAGGGTCCTTGTCTAAACCCCCACATCTGCGTTTATCGCGGGCATAATCGCTGTCATCCATTTCCTCCGCTCAAGGAGCACTCATGCAACTGGACCCCGCAAGCGGTTGGTGCGCTGGCGTGCAGCATTGCCCTTCGCCCAACTTCAATGCGCGACCCAATGGTGAGATCTCGCTGCTGGTGATCCACAACATCAGCCTGCCACCGGCGCAATTCAAGACCGGCAAGGTGCAGGCTTTCTTCCAGAATCAGCTGGACTGCACCGAGCATCCGTACTTTGCGGGCATTGCCGAGCTGCGTGTTTCGGCGCATTTTCTGATTGAACGTGATGGCGACGTCATTCAGTTCGTCTCCTGTCTTGATCGTGCGTGGCATGCCGGGGTGTCCAGTTTTCACGGACGTGAGGGCTGCAACGACTTTTCCATCGGCATCGAGCTGGAAGGCACGGACGAGCAGCCTTTCACTGACGCGCAATATCACGCGTTGATTGAGCTGACAGGCCAGTTGCGGCAGGCTTTTGCGGATATCACGCCCGAGCGGATCTGTGGTCACAGTGACATCGCGCCCGGGCGCAAGACCGATCCGGGCCCCTGCTTTGACTGGGCCAGGTTTCGAGCGACTTTGCTGGATTGATGTTGGGGGATAAACGATGAGTTTTCTGGTGCTACTGCTGGCCGTCTGCATAGAAAAGTTTTCTGCACTGCGTCAGCGGGTACAGCGTGATGGTCCGTGGCTGAACGAGCTAGCAAAGCTTGAAAGCGGCCCGCGAACCGCTGCAAGGCCCTGGTTCACGCTGGCGCTGCTGGTGCTTGTGCCGGTTTTGCTGCTGCAACTGGTGCTAACCATTGTCGGTTCGGTAGCGTACGGCTGGCTGGTCCTGCCGATTCATCTGCTGGTGTTGATCTACAGCCTCGGCCGGATTGACCTCATCGCCGTGCTCGGGCCGTTTCGCGATGCCTGTCGGCGCGGCGATGTGCAGGCGGCGGTGCATGTGGCCGAGCGCGACATGGGCGTGCAGGCCGACGACAGCGAGCAACTGCTGCAAGGCGTGCAGAGCTACATGCTGTGGCAGGCGTTTCAGAGTTTCTTCGCGGTGATCTTCTGGTATTTCGTGCTCGGGCCAGTGGCCGCATTGGCTTATCGCTTGCTGGCGCTTGCCGCTGAGCACGGCAAGACCCCGGCGCTGGTCGAGCGGGCCGGGCAGATGCGTCATGCGTTCGACTGGGTGCCGGTCCGATTGCTGGCCGCAAGCTTCGCGCTGGTCGGCAATTTCGTGGCGGTCAGTCGGGTGATGCTGCACGAATTGCTCAACTGGAACATCAGCGCTGCACAGTTGGTCACCCGCACTGGATGCGCCGCCAGCGAAGTGCCGTCCCCGGTGATTGGTCCGAACGGCGTTGCCAGTCTGGATTTGCTCTGGGAGTTGCTGGTGCGCGCCGCGATCGTCTGGTACGCAGGTTTCGCGCTGTGGACACTGCTGATCTGAAGCGTCCTAGCCGCTGGAGGTGTGCGGCCAGCCGAATAGTTCGCAGGCGTTGCGCGTGCTGACCTCGGCGAGCTGTTCAGGGCTGATACGCATCAAGCCCGCCAGCGCCTGACAGATGTCGGGCAAGTGCTGCGGGCTGTTGCGCTGATTGGGGTGCATGGCGGGCGCCATGTCCGGCGAGTCGGTTTCCAGCACCACGCTGTCCAGCGGCAGTTCGGCAAGTACCCGATGCATGCGCAGCGCTTGTGGCCAGGTCGCCGCACCGCCCAGACCAAGCCTGAAACCCAGTTTGATGTATTCCCGCGCTTCTTCACGACTGCCCGCAAACGCATGAATGATGCCGCTGCGCTTGAGTCTGTGACGCTTGAGGGTGGCGATCACGTCGGCGTGGCTGCGCCGCACGTGCAGCAGGGCGGGCAGGTCGAAGTCGGCAGCCAGTTGCAACTGCGCCTCGAAAACCGCCTGCTGACGCGTTTTGTCGAGGTGATCGAGGTAGTAATCGAGACCGATCTCGCCCACCGCACATAACTGCGGGTGGCCTTTCAGGCGCGTCAGCCAGTCGCCCAGCTCGGTCAAGTGTTCGGCGCGATGCTCGTCGATGTAGACCGGGTGCAACCCGAACGCTGCATGCAGAGAAGGGTTGGCGACGGTCAGGTCCCACAACCGCTGCCAGTTGCGCTGATAGACCCCCAGCACCACCATGCGCTGCACGCCGAGTGCCTGACTGTGATGCAGGACCTGCGCACGGTCGGCATCGAAGTCGGCAAAATCCAGATGGGTGTGGGTGTCGATCAGCGTCACGTCAGGCCTCGTGAATGCGTTGCTTGAACGCCCGCACGATGGCATGCACGCCCGGCTGGTAATCATCCTTCTCGATAGCGGCCAGTGCCAGTTGCAGTGCCTTGTCGGCGATCAACTGATGTTGCTGGGCCATGGCATTGACCGGCAGCGGTAGAAAGTCCAGCAGCTGCGTATCACCGAACGTGCCCAAATGCAGCTGGGTTGAGCTCAGCGCCTGACTTTGCAACACATCGAACACGCCTTGCAGCAGCACGTAGGAGGTGGTGATCAGGGCATCGGGAAAATGCCCGTCGCGTTGCAGCATCTCGTTCATCAGGCGTTGCCCGCACTGGCGGCTGAACGCTTCGCCATGTTCGATGCGCGAGGTGCCGGTGAAACCCTCCAGCGCGTGCTCGAAACCGGCAGCCCGTGCCCGGCTGATACTCAGTTCCGGGCGAGCCCCCAGCAGCGCGATATGCCGTGGGCCGGTCTGTAACAAGCTGCGGGTAAGCTGCAGGCTGGCGTCATGGTCATCGCTGACCACCGAACAGAAAAACGCGGGGTCCATCTCCCGGTCGATGGCGATGATGGGCATGCCTTTGAGCTGCAAGTCGCGATAGCTCTCGTCGCCGGGCGGCAGGCAACTGGCAACCAGCAGGGCATCACAGCGGCGCGCGCGGAAAAGCTGCAACAGTTGCAGTTCGCTGACGGGGTCATCGTCGGAGCTGGCGATCAGCAATTGGTAGCCCAGGCTGCGAGCGCCTTGCTCCAGCAGCTTGGCGATGCGGGCGTAGCTGGGGTTCTCCAGATCCGGAAGGATGAAGCCCAGGGTTTTGCTGTGCCGGCTGCGCAGGCCCGCTGCTTGAGGGTTGGGTCGGAAGTTGTGCTGCTCGACGACTGCTTTGACGCGCTCGACCGTTGCCGGGCTGATGCGCTGTTGTTCGGCCTTGCCGTTGATCACATAGCTGGCCGTGGTCACGGAAACACCCGCCAGACGTGCAATATCGCTCAGTTTCACCCCGGAGTTTCCTTTAGTTAGGTGCGTGGATCAGGAAAATCGAATTATTGTTGATGTAACGGTGATCTTTACACCAGACCGTAGGAAATTCCTAAGTGCTTCAAGTTTTTTGGGAAGTCTCCTACAACGATTGTGCGGCTGGGCTTCAATGAATCCGCAGAATCGAGTAACGTGCCGGGCAATTATAGATTAAACGTTTCAGCACGCCTGTTGTCTGCTGCAATCCAGACGAAAGCGATGTCCGATAGGTATCGCTTCATTTTCCCAAGCTGTCGATCATTCATGGTCGTCATTAAAACAAGAATCAGGTGGCGCCCTGGCGCCGCACAGGAGTCAAGGCAATGCTCGAACTTACTCTGGAGCAAATATCCATGGCCCAGTCGGCTGTGGATAAGACTGCCGCACTTAAGCTGCTTGCCGACCACCTGGTCGCCGATGGTCTGGTAGCGGAAGGCTACCTCACTGGACTGATGAACCGTGAGCAGCAAGGCTCGACCTTTCTCGGTCAGGGCATCGCCATCCCACACGGTACACCCGAAACCCGCGACCTGGTGTTCACCACCGGCGTGCGCCTGATGCAATTCCCTGAGGGCGTGGATTGGGGCAATGGCCAGATCGTTTACCTGGCGATCGGCATCGCGGCTAAATCCGATGAGCATTTGCGCCTGCTGCAATTGCTGACCCGCGCGCTGGGTGAAGAAGATCTCGGCCCGGCGCTGCGTGAGGCGAAGACCGCCGAAGACCTGTTGCAACTGCTGCAGGGCGCGCCGCAGGAACTGGCGCTCGACGCGCAGATGATCAGCCTCGGCGTCTCGGCCGACGATTTTGAAGAACTGGTGTGGCGCGGCGCACGTCTATTGCGCAAGGCCGATTGTGTAAGCAATGGTTTTGCCGCCGTGCTGCAGCAGGTTGAAGCGCTGTCGCTGGGCGATGGTCTGTGGTGGCTGCACAGCGAACAGACCGTGAAGCGTCCTGGTCTGGCGTTCGTCACGCCGGACAAACCGATTCGTTATCTGGGCCAGCCATTGACCGGCCTGTTCTGCCTGGCCAGCCTGGGTGAAGCGCACCAGGCGCTGCTCGAGCGTCTGTGCCTGCTGTTGATCGAAGGTCGCGGCCATGAATTGGGCCACGCCACCAACAGCCGTGCGGTGCTGGAAGCGCTGGGCGGCGAATTGCCTGCCGAGTGGCCGACCCGCCAGATTCAACTGGCCAACGCCCACGGCCTGCATGCCCGCCCGGCCAAGATTCTGGCGCAACTGGCCAAAGAGTTCGACGGCGAGATCCGCATGCGTGTGCTGGAGACCGGCGAAGCTGCGGTGTCGGCCAAGAGCCTGAGCAAGCTGCTCAGCCTCGGCGCTCGTCGTGGTCAGACGCTGGAATTCATCGCAGAACCGACGATTGCTGCCGACGCGCTGCCTGCGCTGATTGCTGCGGTAGAGCAGGGGCTGGGCGAAGAAGTCGAACCCTTGCCTGCGGTTTCCGAACCTCAGGCCGCGCCAACGCCTGCCGCTGTCGCCAAACCGCTGAATGCACCGGCGCCGGGCAGTGTGTTGCAGGCTGTGTCGGCATCGCCCGGCATCGCCGTCGGCCCGGCGCACGTACAGGTGTTGCAGACCTTCGATTACCCGCAAAAGGGCGAATCGGTTGCGGCCGAACGTGAGCGTCTGCACAGCGCCATTGGCGAAGTGCGCCGCGACATCGAAAACCTGATTCAGCGCAGCAAGTCCAAGGCCATCCGCGAAATCTTCATCACCCATCAGGAGATGCTTGAAGACCCGGAACTGACCCGCGAGGTCGAGCAGCGCCTGAACGACAACGAAAGCGCGGCGGCGGCGTGGGCAGCTGTCATCGAAGCGGCTGCCGTTCAGCAGGAACAGCTGAAAGATGCGTTGCTGGCCGAGCGCGCGGCCGACCTGCGTGATGTGGGTCGCCGTGTGCTGGCGCAGATCTGCGGCGTTGAAACTGTTGCTGCGCCGGACGAACCCTACATTCTGGTGATGGACGAAGTCGGTCCGTCCGACGTTGCGCGTCTTGATCCGGCCCAGGTGGCCGGCATTCTGACCGCTCGCGGCGGCGCGACTGCGCACAGCGCCATTGTCGCCCGAGCGCTGGGCATTCCCGCGCTGGTCGGTGCCGGTGACGAAGTGTTGCTGCTCAAGCCGGGCACGGTGCTGCTGCTCGACAGCCAGCGCGGCCGCCTGACCGTTGCGCCTGACGAAGCGACCTTGCAGCGCGTGGTTCAGGATCGTGATGCTCGCGAGGAGCGCCTGAAAGCCGCTGCCGCCGCGCGCATGGAGCCTGCCGTGACCCGTGACGGCCACGCGGTCGAAGTCTTCGCCAACATTGGCGACAGCACCGGCACCCCGGCTGCCGTTGAGCAAGGCGCTGAAGGCGTTGGCCTGCTGCGCACCGAATTGCTGTTCATGGCGCATTCCCAGGCACCTGATGAAGCGACGCAGGAAGCCGAATATCGCCGCGTGCTGACTGACCTCGGCGGGCGTCCGCTGGTGGTGCGCACGCTCGATGTCGGCGGTGACAAGCCGTTGCCGTACTGGCCGATCGACAAGGAAGAAAACCCGTTTCTCGGGGTTCGCGGCATCCGTCTGACCCTGCAACGCCCGGACGTCATGGAAAGCCAGCTGCGCGCGCTGTTGCGTTCGGCTGACAGCGGCCCGTTGCGCATCATGTTCCCGATGATCGGCACCCTTGAAGAATGGCGTCAGGCACGCGACATGACCGAGCGACTGCGCAAGGAAATCCCGGTCAGCGACCTGCAACTGGGGATCATGATCGAAGTGCCGTCGGCCGCGCTTATTGCGCCGGTCCTTGCCAAAGAAGTGGACTTTTTCAGCATCGGCACCAACGACCTGACCCAATACACGATGGCCATCGACCGCGGCCACCCGACCCTGTCGGCGCAGGCGGACGGGCTGCACCCTTCGGTGCTGCAACTGATCGACATGACCGTACGCGCCGCGCATGCCAACGGCAAATGGGTGGGAGTTTGCGGCGAACTGGCGGCTGACCCGCTGGCCGTGCCGATTCTGGTCGGGCTGGGCGTGGATGAATTGAGTGTGTCGGCGCGCAGCATTGGCGAGGTCAAGGCCTGCGTGCGTGAACTGACCCTGAGCACTGCTCAGCAACTGGCGCAAAACGCGCTGACGGCGGGCAGCGCTGCCGAAGTCCGTGCCCTTGTGGAGGCCTTGTAATGGCGAAGATTCTTACTCTGACCATGAACCCGGCGCTGGACCTGACGGTGCAGCTGGGGCAAATGGAACTGGGGCAGGTCAACCGCAGCAGTGCGATGCTGACCCACGCCGCAGGCAAAGGGCTCAACGTGGCGCAGGTGCTGGCTGACCTCGGCCACGACCTGACGGTTGCCGGTTTCCTCGGCGTCGACAATCAGCAAGCGTTCGAAGCGTTGTTCGAACGGCGCAACTTCGTCGACGAGTTCGTGCGTGTGCCGGGCGAAACCCGCAGCAACATCAAGCTGGCCGAAGGCAGTGGCCGCATCACCGACCTCAACGGCCCCGGCCCGCAGGTCAGTGAAGAGGCACAGCAAGCCCTGTTTGCGCGCGTTCAGCAGATCGCCGCAGGCTTCGATGTGGTGGTGGTGGCGGGCAGTCTGCCGCGTGGCGTTACTCCGGAGTGGTTGCAGAAGCTGTTGCTGATGCTCAAGGACCTCGGCCTGAAAGTGGCGCTGGACAGCAGCGGTCTGGCCTTGCGCGCCGGCCTGGCGGCCGGGCCGTGGCTGATCAAACCCAACACCGAAGAGCTGGCCGACGCGCTCGACGCGCCGATCATTTCCATCGCGGCACAAGCCGAAGCGGCGACGCGTCTGCACGCTCAGGGCATCGAGCATGTGGTGATCTCCCAGGGCTCAGAAGGCGTGCACTGGTTCAGTCCGAACCAGGCGCTGCATTCGCTGCCGCCCAAGGTCACGGTTGCCAGCACTGTCGGTGCCGGCGATTCGCTGCTGGCGGGCATGGTTCACGGCCTGATCGGCGGTCACGATCCACAGAAAACCCTGCGCACCGCCACGGCCATCGCGGCCATGGCCGTGACCCAGATCGGTTTCGGCATCACCGATGCCGCCCAACTCAAACGGCTTGAAGGCGGCGTCACGGTACGCAGCCTGACAGAACAATAAGAGAGGATCGTCATGAAGTTAGCCATAGTCACGGCCTGCCCGAGCGGCAAGGTCAGCAGCGTACTCAGCGCACGATTGCTCGAAGCGGCCGCACTGCGCCAGGGCTGGGAAACCAGCGTCGAAATCATCGACCCCAACAAGGCCGATCAGCAGCTCTCGCCTGAAGATATCCAGGCCGCCGATCTGGTGCTGGTGGTCAATACCGGTCCGGTGGACCTCGACCGCTTCGTCGGCAAGCGCCTGTTTCAGGACTCGCCTGCGCATGCGTTGCAGGACGTCGACAGTTTTCTGCAGCGCGCTGCGAAAGAAGCACAGGTGCATGTCGCCGCGCAGGCTGTCGCGCCGCAAGCCGCCAGCAGTGCTGGCGCGCAGCCGCGTATCGTGGCGATCACGGCTTGTCCGACCGGCGTGGCGCACACGTTCATGGCCGCCGAGGCGATTCAGCAGGCCGCCAAGCGCCTGAATTACGATTTGCAGGTTGAGACCCAGGGCTCGGTCGGCGCGCGCAACCCGCTCAGTCCTCAGGCGATTGCCGAGGCTGACGTGGTGCTGCTGGCAGCCGATATCGAGGTCAACACCGACCGCTTTGCCGGCAAGAAAATCTACCGCTGTGGCACCGGGATTGCGCTGAAGCAGTCCGAAGCCACCTTGAAAAAGGCGCTGGCGGAGGGCCAGGTCGAATCTGACTCGACGGCTGCCAAGTCGCCCGCCCGCCAGGAGAAAACCGGGGTCTACAAGCATTTGTTGACCGGCGTGTCGTTCATGCTGCCGATGGTGGTTGCCGGTGGTTTGCTGATCGCGCTGTCATTCGTGTTCGGCATTACTGCATTCAAGGAGCCGGGCACACTGGCTGCGGCGTTGATGCAGATTGGCGGTGAAGCGGCATTCAAACTGATGGTGCCGTTGCTGGCCGGTTACATCGCCTATTCCATCGCTGACCGTCCGGGGCTGGCGCCGGGGATGATCGGTGGTTTGCTGGCGAGCACGCTGGGGGCCGGTTTCATCGGCGGTATCGTCGCGGGTTTTCTGGCCGGTTACAGTGCGGCGGCGATCAATCGCTATGCGCGTCTGCCGGCCAGCGTCGAAGCGCTCAAGCCGATTCTGATCATTCCTTTGCTGTCGAGCCTGTTCACCGGTATGGTGATGATCTACGTGGTCGGCAAGCCAGTGGCCGGAATGCTCGAAGCGCTGACCCACTTCCTTGACAGCATGGGCACCACCAACGCCATCCTGCTGGGCGTGGTGCTGGGCGCGATGATGTGCGTCGACCTCGGTGGGCCGATCAACAAGGCGTCTTATGCGTTCTCGGTCGGCCTGCTGGCCTCGCAGAGCTACGCGCCGATGGCGACTGCCATGGCTGCCGGTATGGTGCCGCCAATCGGTATGGGCATCGCCACCATTCTGGCCCGTCGCAAATTCGCCCAGAGCGAACGTGAGGCCGGCAAGGCAGCCTTCGTGCTGGGGCTGTGCTTCATTTCGGAAGGCGCGATTCCATTCGCTGCCAAGGACCCATTGCGGGTTATTCCGGCCAGTATCGTCGGTGGCGCGCTGACCGGTGCCTTGTCGATGTACTTCGGTTGCAAACTGATGGCGCCCCACGGCGGCCTGTTCGTGATGCTGATCCCGAACGCCATCAACCATGCGTTGCTTTATCTGCTGGCGATTGTCGCCGGTAGTCTGCTGACCGGCGTGGTCTACGCGCTGATCAAGCGCCCGGAGCCTGCCGAGATGGAAGTGGCGCCCGCCGGCGCCTGATCCGCTCTCGATCGCTGACGCAAGCTCTCAGCGTGCCAGCGCGAAGGAAACCCCCTGGCCACCGCCGATGCACAGCGTGGCCAGGCCTTTTTTCGCATCCCGCCTGATCATTTCGTGCAACAGGGTGACCAGCACGCGGCAGCCTGACGCGCCAATCGGGTGACCGATAGCGATGGCTCCGCCATTAACGTTGAGTTTCTGCGGGTCCAGCCCTAATTCCTTGCCCACCGACAATGCCTGCGCGGCGAACGCTTCGTTGGCTTCGATCAGGTCCAGCTCGTCCAGCGACCAGCCGGCCTTGTCCAGGCAGCGGCGGGTGGCGCTGACCGGGCCGATACCCATGATGGCCGGGTCCACGCCTGCGTTGGCATACGCGGCGACACGTGCCAGCACCGGCAGGCCCAACTGCTCGGCCCTGGCCGCGCTCATCAACATCACGGCGGCAGCGCCGTCATTGAGTGACGAGGCGTTACCGGCGGTGACGGTGCCGTCCTTTTTGAAGGCAGGTTTGAGTTTGCCCAGCGTCTCGGCGGTAGTGCCAGCGCGGGGCTGCTCGTCGACCGCGAAAGACAGCGGGTCGCCCTTGCGCTGCGGGATCAGGATCGGCGTGATCTCGTCGGCAAAGCGCCCGGCTTCGATGGCGGCAATCGCCTTTTGCTGCGACAGCGCGGCGAACGCATCCTGTGCTTCGCGGCTGATGTCGTATTTTTGTGCCAGATTTTCTGCGGTGATGCCCATGTGGTAATCGTTGAAGGCATCCCACAGGCCGTCACTGATCATCGTGTCGACCATTGTCGCGTGGCCCATGCGCAGGCCGGTTCGTGCGCCGGGCATGACGTAATTGGACAGGCTCATGTTTTCCTGTCCGCCAGCGATGATGATCTCGGCGTCACCGCAGCGAATCGCCTGAGCGGCCAGATGCAGCGCCTTGAGGCCTGAGCCGCAGACCTTGTTGAGGGTCATGGCCGGGACCGAAAAGGGCAGGCCGGCCTTGATGGCGGCCTGTCGTGCAGGGTTCTGCCCGGCACCTGCGGTGAGCACCTGGCCCATGATGACTTCGTCGACATGCGCGCCGTCCACGCCGGTTCTGGCCAGCAGCTCGCGGATGACCGCAGCGCCCAGATCGACCGCTGGAACGGCCGCCAGTGAACCCTGGAAACTGCCCACGGCGGTGCGGGTCGCGGCAACGATAACGACGTCTTGCATGGTGCTGATCCTCATTGTTATTGAGGGCGCATGGTGGCACAGATAGCGCTGCAGGTTCCAACCGCGAACCGGTCAGTCACGTTTTGCAGCTGGCCTGCAACGGGCTTCAAAGGCCCATGCGGCGCTTTGCGCGTTGTGCCGATCCGTCCCTCACCGCCCAGCGCAGTATCGGTGCGGTGGTGTTGACGCCGAGGCGCACCAACCGACGTTGCAACGGGCTTTGCGTGACATCAAGCATATCGCTGGCCCAGACCGGCAGCAGCTCGATCCCGGCACGCATCATCAGCACGCCGAAGGGTTTTGCAAGCCAGTTGGGTGCCGGAGCCCCCAGCAGCAAGCGCACTACCTCACGACTGCGATCATCGCAGACCAGTTATCCGCGAATATTCGCCAGATAATCAGCGATGGCCTGTCGGCAGCGCGGCACGTGACGAGCGCCCAGCCGTTCGGCGACCAGAGCGGTTTCGGCGTAATACCGGTCCTGATCTACCGGCGACATCGCCGGGTTGTGATAACGCAAATGCGCCGCGAGAAAGCTGCTGACTTCGGCGACGTGCACCCATGTCAGCAGGTCCGGGTCGCTGGCGGCGTAAGGGCGACCGTCAGGCGCCGTGCCGGTGACTTGCAGGTGGATGGCGCGCACCTTGTCGATCAGCCAGTTGGCGTCCTGTGTGGAGCCATAGGTGGTGCCGGACAGAAACTGCCCGGTACGCCGCAGACGACCGAGCATGTCCTGCCGAAGACTGGAGTGATCCCAGATACCTGCCAATGCCAGCGGATGCAGCGCTTGCAGCATCAAGGCGCTGATGCCGCCGACTAGCATACTGGCGAAATCACCATGCACCTCCCAGCACACCGCCTGTGGACCAAACAGACCGGGATCGCCCTTGGGGTTTTCCAGATCCAGCTGTCCGAGGGCGAGGCCGGTGAGGCTGATGACCTGAGTTTCGATGCGGGTACGAATGAATTCCATGTCGGGCTCGTGCATCGGGAAGGGAAGTACGGCAAAGAGGCTTTTGCGGTAACGGATCGGGCGATGCTTCGCTCCCACAAGAAGAATGTACATCCGCTAAAAAAGATGTACCGCCTGAAATCACACTGCGCGCCCCTATGGGAGCGAACTTGTTTGCGAAAGGGTCGATACATCCGCTAAAAATATACCGTCTGAAATAAAGCTTTCGCGGACAAGTCCGCTCCCACAAGGAGAACTTACATCCGCTAAAGATGTGCCGCCTGAAATCACACTGCGCGCCCCTGTGGGAGCGAACTTGTTCGCGAAAGGGTCGATACATCCGCTAAAGATATAGCGTCTGAAATAAAGCTTTCGCGGACAAGTCCGCTCCCACAAGGAGAACTTACATCCGCTAGGGAGACGCTGATTTATTCTAAAACCCAGCTGTTGCCCCCAGATAAATCAAGGCCTCCAGAGCGTTGCAGGGACGAAAAATCGAATAAATCAGCGCCTCCCTAAAGATGTACCGCGTGAAATAAAGCTTTCACGGACAAGCGAAGCGTCGCCCGGTTCGCTCTCACGGCCTTCGGCCAGAATCAAGAGCGAACGTGTGGGGCGATTGCGCTTAGCCGCGGTGACGGCCGCGGAAGTAGTTGATCAGGCCCTGGGTCGACGCATCGTCAGCCGGCTCTTCGGTGCCGCCAGTCAGACGCTGGTACACCGCCTTGCCCATTTCCTTGCCCAATTCGACGCCCCACTGGTCAAACGCGTTGGTGCCCCAGATCACGCTCTGCACGAACACCTTATGTTCATACATTGCCACCAGCGCGCCAAGACGGCGCGGGCTGATGCGCTCGACCACCAGCGTGTTGCTCGGGCGGTTGCCGGGAATGACCTTGTGCGGTGCCAGTTTCTGCACCTCATCTTCAGGCATGCCTTTGTCACGCAGCTCGGCTTCGGCTTCGGCGCGGTTCTTGCCCATCATCAAGGCCTGGCTCTGCGACAGGCAGTTGGCGTATAGCCACTGGTGATGGTCGGCAACCGGGTTGAAGCTGACAATCGGCACAATGAAGTCGGCCGGAATCATCTGCGTGCCTTGATGCAGCAACTGGTGGTAAGCGTGCTGACCGTTGGCACCCACGCCGCCCCAGATCACCGGCCCGGTGTCGGTCAGCGCGGGTGTGCCATCCTGGCGAACGCTCTTGCCGTTGGATTCCATGTCCAGCTGTTGCAGGTGTTTGGTGATGTTGCGCAGGTAATGGTCGTACGGCAGGATCGCGTGGCTTTGCGCGCCCCAGAAGTTGCCGTACCAGACACCCAGCAGAGCCAGCAATACCGGCATGTTCTGCTCGAACGGCGCGCTCTGGAAATGCTGGTCCATGGTGTAGGCACCGGACAGCAGTTCCTTGAAGTTGGACATGCCGATCGCCAGTGCGATAGGCAGACCGATCGCCGACCACAGCGAGTAGCGACCGCCGACCCAATCCCACATCGGGAAGATGTTTTCTTCGCGGATACCGAAGGCCACAGCAGCGGCGTTGTTGCTGGAAACCGCGATGAAGTGACGATGCAGTTCCTGCTCCGAACCGCCTTGAGCCAGGTACCAGGCACGGGCAGCCTGAGCGTTCTTCAGGGTTTCCAGCGTATTGAAAGACTTCGACGAGACGATGAACAGCGTGGTCTCGGCGCGAATCTTCATCGACAGCTCATGGAACTCGCTGCCATCGATGTTTGCCAGGTAGTGGCAACGCACGCCTTTGTGCGCGTAAGCCACCAAGGCTTCGGAAACCAGTTCCGGGCCGAGGAACGAGCCACCGATGCCGATGTTCACCACGTCGGTGATCGGCTTCTCGGTGTAGCCGCGCCACAGACCGTCGTGGATGCGGCCGACCAGCTCGGTCATCTGGTTGAGCACGCGGTGCACGTCGGGCATCACGTCGACACCGTTAACTTTCAGCTTGTCGCCTACCGGGCGACGCAGCGCGGTGTGCAGTGCCGGGCGACCTTCGGATGAGTTGACCAGTTCGCCGTCGTACTGCGCTTTGATCGCCTCTTTGAGGCCCACTTCACCGGCCAGACTGACCAGCAGGTCACGGGTCTCGGCGGTGATCAGGTTCTTGGAGTAGTCGAGAAACAGACCGGCGCTGCTGAGCGTGAACTGGCTGAAGCGCTGCGGATCAGCTTTGAACGCCTCACGCATGCTGAAGTCCTGCATGGACTGACGGTGTCTGGTCAACGCTTGCCAGGCGGGCAGAGCGGTCACATCGGAAGGATTGCGGTAGTACGCCATCGCTGCGGGTTTCCTTTAACGGGTTCGGTCCTGGATATTTTTAGAGCGATGTTGCAAGCTTTCTCACTGTCTATACGTCGCAGACTACCCTTCGCGTACCTGTTTGTCTGCGCCTCGTCCTACTTGACCCCGGTACTTTTTCGCACGCAAGAAACCGGGGGTTTCACTCGTATATGGTCGATTGTGGTTCAGGCAACCTGTACCGGTATGGCATTTCAGGTGCGGCTTAGTTCATTGGGCGATGAATCCCTTCAGCTTCTGGTCAGGTGCAGATTGTCGATCAGTCGGGTCGTGCCCAGAAACGCAGCGGCCAGAATCACTACATCACGATCCTGTGCCGTTGCCGGACGCAGGCTGCCGGCTTCGCAGATCTCCAGGTAATCGATGCGGAAACCGGCCGCTTCCAGTTGCTGCTTTTTGCCGCTCAGCAAAGTGGCCAGATCCTGCTCGCCGGCGCGCAGGGCATCGGCGGTCTGGCGGATGGCCTGATACAGCGCAGGAGCCGTCGCGCGTTGAGCTTCGCTCAGGTACCCATTGCGTGATGACAGCGCCAGGCCATCGTCGGCGCGCACGGTCGGTTCGCCGATGATCTGGATCGGCATGTTCAGATCACGAACCATGGCGCGAATGACGGCCAGTTGCTGGAAATCTTTCTCACCGAAAATCGCCAGATCGGGCTGCACCATATTGAACAGCTTGCTGACCACGGTGGCGACGCCTTCGAAATGACCGGGGCGGCTGGCACCGCACAGGCCTTGCGACAGGCGCGGCACGCTGACGATGGTCTGGCTGGCTGTGCCATTCGGGTACATTTCTTCGACGCTGGGCGTGAACAGCAGATTGCAGCCAGCCTGCAGCAGTTTTTCCTGATCGGCCGCCAGGGTGCGCGGGTAGGTCGCGAGGTCTTCCTTGGGGCCGAACTGCAACGGATTGACGAAAATGCTCGCAACCACGAAATCGGCGCGCTGAGCGGCCTTGGTAACCAGCGCGGCATGCCCGCTGTGCAGGTTGCCCATGGTTGGCGTCAACGCGATGCGCTTGCCTTCGCTGCGCGCGCGGGCAATGACGGCGCGCAGTTCCTGGACGGTTTTAACTGTGTTCATGCCGAGAATCCGTGTTCGATGGCCGGAAAACTGACGTCTTTGACGGCGGCCACGTAGGCCTGAATGGCGGACTGGATGTCTGGCTGGCCGATCATGAAGTTTTTCACGAACTTGGGCACGCGCCCGCTGATGGACAGGCCCAGCATGTCGTGCAACACCAGCACCTGGCCGTCCGTGGCGCTGCCAGCGCCGATGCCGATTACCGGGACGCTCACGGCCTGGGTGATTTCCTCGGCCAGTTCGCTGGGCACGCATTCCAACAGAATCATCGCTGCGCCAGCCTGTTCCAGCGCGATGGCATCGGCGCGCATCTGCCGTGCCTGAGCTTCCAGACGGCCCTGAACCTTGTAGCCGCCCAGCACGTTGACCGACTGCGGCGTCAGGCCCATGTGGGCACAGACCGGAATCCCGCGTTCAGCCAGCAGGCGAATGGATTCACCGAGCCAGGCAGCGCCCTCGACCTTGATCATGTGCGCACCGGCCTGCATCAGCGTGGTGCTGTTGAGGAAGGTCTGTTCCAGCGTGGCATTGGCCATGAACGGCAGGTCGGCGAGTATCAGCGCGCCTGCATTGCCGCGTTTGACACAGGCAACGTGGTAGGCCGTTTCGGCGGTAGTGACAGGCAGCGTGCTGTCATGACCTTGCAGGACCATGCCCAGCGAGTCGCCCACCAGCAGCACTTCGACACCGGCCTGGCAGGCTGTGTGCGCGAAAGTTGCGTCGTAGCAGGTCAGCATGGTGATTTTTTCACCTTTCTGCTTCATGGCCAGCAACGACGTAACGGTTATGTTCGGCATGTAAAGTCCTCCATCAGGCGCTGTGAAGACAGGTATGCAGCGCGTGAGAGTCATTCTGGAAAAGCAGGCACACCGTCGTGTCGCGGTGTTTTGCAAAGGCCTGTTTCGCACCCGTTCGCCAGTGGTCTGGCGGCGGGAGGCCTATCTTCGTGAGGAGGGGGCGTGAAGTCAATTGAAGGTGTTACCTGTGTGCCGGATCGGTTACACAACCGAGGTAACAGACTGACGCTATGCGGCGCCAGGCAGGCGCTCCAGCCCGGCAAAAGGGCATTCGCCGAGCAACTGATTCAGCTCGCGGCCATCCGCCAGAATCAGTCCGGGAGCCAGCTCCGCCAGCGGGTACAGCACGAACGCTCGGGCCTGCATGTGGTAATGCGGTACTTTGAGACGCGGCTCGTCGATGACGCGATCGCCGAACAGCAGAATATCGAGGTCCAGCGTGCGTGGCCCCCAACGTTCGTGACGTTCACGGCCCTGATCCAGCTCGATGGCTTGCAGCGCGTCGAGCAGCGCCAGGGGTGACAGTGAGGTGTCGAGCGCGGCGACGGCGTTGGTGAAACGCGGCTGGCCGGGCAGCAACGAGTCGCTGACATAAAAAGACGACACGCCGGTCATCTCACTGCCGGGCAATTGCGCCAGCGCCTTGAGCGCTTGGCGCAACTGCTCGGCCGGGTCAGCGAGGTTGCTGCCCAGGCCGATGTACACACGTTCGCGGGCCACCAGCGGTTCACTCACCGCTTTGCGCTTCGCCGCCGGTGCGCTTGCGTTTGGCACCGGTGTTGCGACGCCGTTTACGCGGCGCAGCACCTGCGGCTTCGGGTTTGTTGCTCAGGTCCCGGATCATGTCGCGACGCTCGCTGTCGTTGCAGTCCTGATAGTCGGTCCACCATTGGCCCAGCCCGTCAGTCTGCTCGCCCGCGCTTTCACGCAGCAGCAGGAAATCGTAACCGGCACGGAAGCGCGAGTTGTCCAGCAGCAAGTCGGCACGTTTGCCTGAGCGACGCGGCAGACGCTCCTGCATGTCCCAGATCTCGCGGATCGGCAGGGTGAAGCGCTTGGGAATCGCGATGCGCTGGCACTGCTCGATGATCAGTTCATGAGCAGCGTCCTGCATGGCCGCAATCGGCGGCATGCCACGTTCCTGCGCACGCAGCACCTTGGCCGGCAGCGCCGGCCAGAGCAGGGCGGCAAACAGAAACGCCGGGGTGACCGGTTTGTTCTGCTTGATGCGCAGGTCGGTGTTGATCAGCGCATTGCTGATCAGGGTGTGGGTGTACGTCGGGTTGTATTCCAGCGCTTTGGAACTGGCCGGGAACAACGGTTCGAACAGCTCCAGGTCGACCAGCATTTCGAAGGTCGGCGCGGCGTAGCCGGAGAGGAACAGTTTGAGCACTTCTTCGAACAGTCGTGCCGAAGGAATGTCACGCAGCATCGGCGCCAGGGCGCGGATCGGCTGAGCGCTGTGCTTCTCGATGCCGAAATCCAGCTTGGCGGCAAAACGCACCGCGCGCAGCATGCGCACCGGGTCTTCTTTATAGCGCTGTTCCGGATCACCGATCAGACGGATCAGGCGATTGCGGATGTCGTGCACGCCGTTGGCGTAATCCAGAACCCTCTCGCTGACCGGATCGTAATACAGCGCGTTGATCGTGAAGTCGCGACGCTGGGCGTCTTCTTCAAGCGTGCCGTAAACGTTGTCACGCAGGATGCGTCCGCTTTCGTTGCGCGAGGACTGATTGCTGTCCTCTTCTTCGTCATCCTGAGGATGATTGGCGCGGAACGTCGCGACTTCGATGATTTCGCGACCGAAGTGGATGTGCACCAGCTTGAACCGGCGGCCGATGATCCGCGCATTGCGGAATTCGGCCCGTACCTGTTCTGGCGTGGCGCTGGTGGCAACGTCGAAATCCTTGGGCGTGATGTTGAGCATCATGTCGCGAACGCAACCACCGACCAGATAGGCCTGGTAGCCGGCGTTCTGCAAACGCTCGACGATATTGACGGCATAGCGGCTGAATTGGCTGCGCTGCAGCGAGTGCTGGCTGCTGTTGAGCACTTCAGGCGTGGTGCGCGTATGTTGCTGCGGTTTGCGCAGTGGGGAACGAAATGACTGGAACAACTTCTTCAGCATGGGATGCACTGTTTGAAGGAATATTCGGCCAAAAACGGGGAATGACCGCATGATGGGTCGGGATTCTAGCATTTAGTCGGGGGATGGTGTAGGAAGCTGTCGCGGAAGGGACAAACTATGGCGCGGAGCCATGTTTGAAGAGCCGGTTTCGGTTGCAGCCAGAGAAGCTGCTGGGGGAGCCGAAGCTCCCCCAAAGTGTGTGCTCTTTATTGTTGTTTTCTGTTCGGGCTTCTTGTTTTTGTTGAGTGCCCATTCACGAGACTTTCGTCTGTGAAACCTCCCAATCGGGAGTCAAGAGCAAACGGATTGCTTTGGTCGCTGCGTTGCAATGATCATTCGATCCAACCAGTTCAGGCGCTACCTAAGGAGGCGCTGCAAAAATAGCCAACTGTCCCCACCCTTGGCACACTAAGTTCCTTCAACAGCCTCCCTCTCCGTGAGCGTTACGCGCGTGCAGAAGACCTTCTCCGAACTCGAATATACCGGCAAGAAAAAGCAGACTCGCCGAGATCGCTTCCTGGCTGACCTTGAACAGTTGGTGCCCTGGGCCCTGCTGGAGGCGCAAGTGGCGCCGTTTTATAGCAACACCGCAGGCAAGCGCGGACGCCCTGCGATAGGGGTGTCGCGCATGTTGCGCATGTACGTCGTGCAGCAGTGTTTCGGTTTCTCCGATGAAGGTTGCGAAGATGCCGTCTACGACAGCCAGGCCATCCGCGGTTTTATGAGTATCGACCTGGGTCGCGAGTCTGCACCGGATGCCACCACCTTGCTGCGTTTTCGCCGCTTGCTGGAAGTCCATCAGCTAACCCGGCTGCTGTTTGAAACGATTAACCAGCATCTGGCCAGCCGGGGGCTGCTGCTCAAGGAAGGCACTATCGTCGACGCTACTCTGATCGCCGCGCCGCCCTCGGTCAAGAACCGAGAAGGCAAGCGTGATCCTGAGATGCATCAGGCCAGGAAAGGCAATCAATGGCACTTTGGGATGAAGGCCCACATTGGTGTAGACGCCACGTCGGGGCTGGTGCACAGCGTAGTAGGGACGGCCGCTAACGTGGCGGATGTCACCCAGGTTGGCCAGTTGCTTCACGGTGACGAAACCTATGTTTCGGGTGACGCTGGATACACCGGTGCGGCCAAGCGACCGGAGCATGCTGAACGGGACGTTATCTGGTCGATTGCAGAACGGCCAAGCAGTTACAAGCAGCACGGCGAAGGCAGCGTGCTGTATCGGGTCAAGCGCAAAATTGAATATGCCAAGGCGCAACTGCGTGCCAAGGTCGAGCACCCCTTCCAGGTAATCAAGGTGCGCTTCAATCATCGCAAGGTTCGCTACCGTGGGCTGGAAAAGAATACAGCGCAGTTGTTCAGTTTGTTTGGGTTGGCCAATCTGATGCTGGCCAAGCGGTATTTACAACAGACGGCAGGATAAATCCGTCTGAAAGGCGGGACTGGCCCGCCTTTCAGCAAAATGAGGGCAGAAATCTGCTCGAGAAACGTAAAATAAGGCCGGCAGGTTGAAAAAAACCGGCTTGGAAATGGGGACGGTGCGAACGGGTTAATTGTTCAGCGTCTCCCTAAGGGTAGTTTTTGTTGTTCTCGGCTTGGTTGCGGGGCAAGCCCCAAATACAACTCATCTCCAAAAGAATCAGTTAGCTGCGCCTCCGCCGTGTTGTTCTTGTTATGCGTGAGTCGATTCGTATTGTTTTTATTATGGGTGTCGTACGGCTTGTTGTTTTTCTTGTACCAAGCATATAGCAGAAGCTGTGCCAACTTTGGCGAAGGCCCGGAAACCGGGGGCTTGAGATGTTCGGCGGTTTTCCTGGGGCGTAAAAAAGCCGGGCCTGCGTTACCGTAAGACCCGGCTTTTGTTACGTGGAGTGTTTGCGGTAACAGTTTGTACTCAGCCCTGTGCACCGCGTGCCAGAGCCTCGCACAGAATTTTCAGGTTTCGTTGGCGACGCCTTTGCGACGCGGAATGCCCAAGCGCTGGCGCCGCTCCCACAGACACTTGCGACTGACGCCGAGTTTGCGCGCCAGTTCGGTTTCGGTCATGTGGTCCTGGTGCTCCAGAACGAAGTGCTGAAAGTAATCTTCCAGCGAGAGGTCTTCGCTCGGTTCGCTGCCGGCGGTGTTCGAGGAGCCGGGCAGCGGCGCCATGCCCATGTACTCGTCGTCATCGAGACCGTCCAGTTCGATGTCGATACCCAGCAGGTCGGCGGTGATATCCGGGTTTTCGCAAAGAATGACCGAGCGCTCCACGGCGTTTTCCAGCTCGCGCACGTTGCCCGGCCAGCTGTAATGACGGATGGCCTGTTCGGCATCGGGTGCAAACTTCAAGTCGTTGCGACCGACTTTGGCGCTCTGGCGTACCAGAAACGCTTGGGCAATTTCCAGTACGTCGCTGCCGCGCTCGCGCAACGCGGGCAGTTTGAGGGCGATAACGTGCAGACGGTAGAACAGGTCTTCGCGGAATTCGCCGTTCTTGGCCAGGGTCTTGAGGTCACGGTGGGTCGCCGCAATCAGGCGCACATCGACCTTTTGTGATTGCACCGAGCCAACCCGACGAATCTCGCCTTCCTGCAATACGCGCAGCAGTCGCGCCTGGGCTTCCAACGGCAATTCGCCGATCTCGTCGAGAAACAACGTGCCGCCGTCCGCTGCTTCGACCAGACCGGCACGACCGGCGCTGGCGCCAGTGAATGCGCCTTTCTCGTGGCCGAACAGCTCGGACTCGATCAGCGATTCAGGGATCGCCGCGCAGTTGACCGAAATCATCGGTGCCTTGGCCCGGCGTGACAGGTTGTGCAGTGCGCGAGCGACCAGTTCCTTGCCGGTACCCGATTCACCCTGAACCAGGACGTTGGAATCGGTCGGCGCAACTTTGCGGATCTTGCTGTACAGATCGAGCATCGGCGGGCAGGAGCCAATGATGCCGATTTCGCCACTGGCGTTCTGTGAGGTGGCTTTTTCGCTACCGTTCACCTTGCCGATGGCGCTGCGTTCGGCCTGCAGGCTCTTCACGGTCTGGCGATCACGCAGGATGCGCGAGACGGCCTGAAGCATTTCGTCGTGATCGAACGGTTTGGCGATGTAATCCACCGCGCCCATTTTCATCGAATCGACGGCCGAGCGCAGGCTGGCGTAACTGGTCATGATCAGCACCGGTTTGCCTTCGCCCAGTTTGATCAATTCGGTGCCGGGTGCGCCGGGCAGGCGCAAGTCGCTGACGATCAAATCAAATGACGGGATGCTGAAACGTTCCTGAGCTTCCTGAACGGAGCCCGCTTCACTGACCTCATACTGATTGCGTTCGAGCAGACGACGCAGGGCTGAGCGGATAATCGTTTCGTCTTCGACGATCAAAATATGCGGCATTGATTCAGTTCTCTCGACGGTCTCAGTTCGCGGTGGACGTCGCGTCGACATGGCGTGGCAAGGTCACCCGAATACGAGTGCCACGCTGTTGCTCGGGATCGGCCGGGCTGTCGATAGTGATCTGTCCATAATGCTCTTCAACGATGGAATAGACCAGCGCAAGGCCAAGTCCGGTTCCTTCGCCAGGATCTTTGGTGGTAAAGAACGGTTCGAACAAACGGTCCATGATGGCCTTTGGAATTCCACTGCCTTCGTCTTCGACGATGAGGTCGACGGTGTGCTCGAATACTTCGCTTTTGACCCGCACTGCGCTGCCTGCCGGGGATGCGTCACGGGCGTTGGACAGCAGATTGATCAAGACCTGCGCCAGGCGTTGCGGATCACCGATGGCCCAGTGTTCGGGGTTGCACAGGTTATAGAAGTGTACTTCGAAATTGCGCCGGTTCAGCGCCAGCAGACCAATAGCATCCTGAGCCACTTCGGCCAGACAGACGGCTTCGTCGCTGTGCTGATGCGCGCCGGCATGGGCAAAACTCATCAGTGACTGGACGATCCGCGACACGCGCTTGGTCTGTTCGAGGATCTGGCTGCTGATTTCCTTCAGTTCGCCGTCTTCTTCGCGCTCTTCACGCAGATTCTGCGCCAGACAGGCAATGCCGGTGATCGGATTGCCGATCTCATGCGCCACGCCAGCCGCCAGCCGGCCGATACTGGCCAGACGCTCGGAATGCACCAGCTTGTCTTCGAGCATCTGGGTGTCGGTCAGGTCTTCGACCAGCAGCACCAGACCGCTGTTGCCGGGTGCCAGGGGTTCGTTGATCGCCGCCTTGTGCAGGTTGAGCCAGCGGGTCTGCCCGTCGAGGCCGAGTTTCTGCTTGTGCAAATGCTCGTCCGGCACACTGGTAAAGCCGGTCAACAGGCTGTTCCAGGGGGCGGCGATAGTGTCCAGGCGCGAGCCGACGACCCGTTGCGCGACGATTCCGGTCAGCTCTTCCATGGCCCGGTTCCACATCAGGATCTCGTGGTCTTCGGCCAGCGAGCACACGCCCATCGGCAGTTCCTGCAGTGTCTGGCGGTGGTAGCGGCGCAGGGCGTCGAGTTCGGCGGCAAGCCCGGTCAGGCGCGAGTGGTAATCCTCAAGTCGGCTTTCGATGAAGTGGATATCTTCGGTGACATATTTCTCGCTGCCTGATTTGTAGGGCAGGAAGGTTTCCACCATGTCCTGCGCAACGCTGGGACCCATAAGCCCCGAGAGGTTGGCTTCGATCCGGTCGCGCAGACGACGCAGTGCATAAGGGCGGCGCTCGTCGAAGGGCAGATAAAGATCGCGCAGCGCCTGCTCGACTTCCTTCTGCGCGGCTTTGGCCCCCAGTGGTTTGGCCAGTTGCGTGGCGAACTCCTGAGGCGACACGGCGTGCAGTTCGCGGCGTTGCGGGCGGCTCACGTTATCGACGGCGCAGGCTTCGGCAGCACTGACTTCTTCCGGGCTGGCGTTGGTGAACAGCGAAATCAGGGTGAACAGCAACACGTTGGCGGCCAGCGAGGCAATCGCCGCCATGTGCCAGCTGGTGTCGTCCAGCACGTAGATCATGTTCAGCCAGGGAATGTAGAAGCCCTGCAGGTTGCCGATCAGCGGCAGCAGCATGCTGATCACCCAGACCGCGATGCCGGCCAGCAAACCGGCGATGAAACCGCGCCGATTGGCGGTCGGCCAGTACAGCACTGACAGCACGCCGGGCAAAAATTGCAGGGTCGCAACGAAGGCGACAATGCCGAGGTTGGCCAGATCCTGCTGCGCACCCAGCATCAGGTAGAAGGCATAGCCCAGAGCGATAATCGCCACGATCAGCCCGCGCCGGGTCCACTTCAGCCAGCGGTAGATATTGCCTTCGGCCGGTGGCTGATAAAGCGGCAGCACCAGATGGTTGAGCGCCATGCCGGACAGCGCCAGGGTGGTGACGATAATCAGCCCGCTGGCCGCCGACAACCCGCCGACATAGGCAAGCAGGGCCAGCGATTTGCTGTTGGCGGCGATGCCGATGCCGAGGGTGAAATATTCCGGGTTGGTGGTAGCGCCGAGCTTGAGCCCGGCCCACAGAATCAGCGGCACAGCCAGGCTGATCAACAGCAAAAACAGCGGCAGCCCCCAGCTGGCGCTGACCAGCGAACGCGGGTTGAGGTTTTCCGTGAACGTCATGTGATACATGTGCGGCATGACGATGGCCGACGCGAAGAACACCAGCAGCAGCGTGCGCCAAGGGCCTTCCTGCAACGGCGTGTGCAGCGAGGCGAGGGCGGTCTGGTTCTGCAGCAGCCACAATTCCAGTAGTTGCGGACCGTCGAACACGCCATACAAGGCATACAGCCCGATGCCGCCCAGCGCGATCAGCTTGATCAGCGACTCGAACGCGATGGCGAACACCAGCCCTTCATGCTTCTCGCGGGTTGCGATGTGCCGTGAGCCGAAGAAGATCGTGAACAAGGTGATCAGCGCGCAAAAGGCAATGGCGACCCGGTCCTGCACCGGTTCACGGGTCAGAATACTGATCGAGTCGGCCACCGCCTGAATCTGCAACGCCAGTAATGGCAGTACGCCGATCAGCATGAAGATAGTGGTCAGCGCGCCCGCCCAGGTGCTGCGAAAGCGAAAGGCGAACAGGTCGGCCAGCGATGAAAGCTGGTAAGTGCGGGTGATCTTGAGGATCGGATAAAGCAGCACCGGCGCGAGCAGGAAGGCCCCGGAAACACCGAGGTAGCTGGACAGAAAGCCATAGCCGTATTTGTAGGCCAGCCCCACGGTACCGTAGAACGCCCAGGCACTGGCGTAGACACCGAGTGATAGCGTGTAGGTCAGCGGATGACGAATGATCCAGCGCGGAATCAGGCCGCGCTCGCTGATCCAGGCCACCGTGAACAGCAGCAACAGATACGCGGCGCTGACCAGCAGCATCTGCGTCAGGCTAAAGCTCATCGGCATCTCGCTGGCTCTGGAGAATGAACGTCACCACGATCAGGATCAGCCACAGCATGTACGGCCGGTACCAGGCGCCGGTTGCATCGATCCACCAGTCCATGATGGCCGGGGAGAACAGGTAGATACCTACTACCAGAAGCAAAACCAACCGGTATATGTACATCTGGTCTCCCTGCGCTGGTAGATGAGGAGCGGCATGTTAACGGATGCCGGGCAACCTGCAAGTATCCTTGAGTCGCAGTTTTCCGCGACCGCTCTGGATCAGTCTATCCGGGCTTCTTCAATCGTGCGCAGTCTGGGGATCAGGTCGGCGTTCCAGTGCCTGATGCCCCAGGCGAGCACTTCCTGCGCGGTGCCGTCGGCCATGTGCGCGTCAACCGGCTGGCCCAGCGCGCGCAGGGCACGCAGCAACAACGGAGTCGCCTGATCGGCCGGCAGTGGCGGGGAGCGATAGGATTTGCCGAGCTTGTGACCGTCCGGCTGGGTGATCAACGGTACGTGCAAGTAGCGCGGCTGCGGCAGGCCGAGTAGCTCTTGCAGATACAAATGGCGGGGTGTCGAGTCCAGCAAATCCGCACCGCGCACGATATCGGTAATGCCTTGCCAGGCGTCATCGATGACCACCGCGAGCTGATACGCGTAAAGCCCGTCACGCCTGCGAATCACGAAATCACCGCTCTCACGGCCCAGATGCATGCGAAAAGTGCCCTGCACCCGGTCTTCGAAGCGGTATTCCAGCTCCGGCACGCGAATGCGAATAGCCGCGTTTACCGGTTCATGTCCCGCATCGCGGCATAAACCCGGATAAATACCCTGAAACGGCTCGAGCTGCTTGCGCGAACAGGTGCAAGCGTAGGCCAGGCCATGATGAAACCAGCGCTGGATGACTTCAGCGTAGGCATCATGACGCTCGCTCTGCCGGACCATCGCGCCATCCCATTCGAAACCGTAACGCTCCAGCGTTTCGAGAATCGCGCTTTGCGCACCCGCCATTTCACGAGGCGGATCGAGATCCTCCATGCGCAACAGCCACTGCCCGCCCACAGCGCGCGCATCCAGATATGACGCCAGCGCAGCGACCAGCGAGCCGAAATGCAGATAACCACTGGGAGTCGGCGCAAAGCGCCCGATATAAGCCGGTTTTTTCATGGCCGGGATGGTACGGGCGGCGGGCTTGAGCGGGCAAGCGAAACGCGGCTGGTCGCCACTTTATGCTGCAACATAACGTCATGCCTTGTGCGTCGTCACTGCCCATAAAAGAAAGCGCTTTTCTATCGCGATGGCACTGGCGACGCAGAGTGCGACGTAAGTGACGGCTGAGTCCTGACACTGATCCGGGGGATGCGAGGCAGGACGCCGAGCAAGCCGCACCGGGCCAAGGATGGCCCGTTGCAGCGGCCCCCGGATCAGTGTCAGGGCGAAGGAACCCGACGAAGTCGGGCCGGAAACGGAGCCGGGATTTTGGTGACTTTTATCCTTCAAAGTCACTCGCCGAGGGGCGAAAAGGTGCCTCAAGTCGAACCGAAATCTCACTGAATCACAGAACTGTGTGACGCAGAGCGTCACGAAATGCATACCGACGCGGAGCGTCGGCACGATAGTCAACGCGGCCGGACGCCACGTTATGCTGCAACACAACGTCATGCCTTGTGCGTCGTCACTGCCCATAAAAGAAAGCTTTTCTATCGCGATGGCACTGGCGACGCAGAGTGCGACGTAAGTGACGGATCAGTGTCAGGGCGAAGGAACCCGACGAAGTCGGGCCGGAAACGGAGCCGGGATTTTGGTGACTTTGATCCTTCAAAGTCACTCGCCGAGGGGCGAAAAGATGCCTCAAGTCGAACCGAAATCTCACTGAATCATAGAACTGTGTGACGCAGAGGATCGCACGATAGCTGAGATTATCGTTTCTCACGCTTCAGCGTAGGAATGCAGAGCGTCGGCACGATAATCAACGCTGAGCGAGCACAAAAAAAGACGCTTGAGCGTCTTTTTTGGTTCAAGGCAAGCCTCAGGTCATTTACCGACCTGTTTTTCCTTGATTTCTGCAAGGCTCTTGCAGTCGATGCACATGTCTGCGGTAGGGCGCGCTTCCAGACGGCGGATGCCGATCTCTATACCGCAGGACTCGCACCAGCCGTACTCTTCATCCTTGATCAACTGCAACGTCTTGTCGATTTTCTTGATCAGCTTGCGCTCGCGATCACGTGCACGAAGTTCAAGGCTGAACTCTTCCTCCTGGCTGGCACGATCGGCCGGATCCGGGAAGTTGGCAGCTTCGTCCTTCATGTGGCCTACCGTACGGTCGACCTCTTGCATCAAGTCCTGCTTCCATTTGTTCAGGATCTTGGTGAAATGCTCGCGCATAGGCTTGCCCATGTACTCTTCGTCCTTCGTTTGCACGTAGGGTTCGAAGCCGCTGATGGGCTTGCTCTGTTGATTCTCTTGGGTGGGCATGTATGGACCGCCTCTCACTCTTCTAATCCGTTGTGCAGGATTGTTCCATCACCGACACCCGTCGGCCCTGCAACTGCAAGCGGGCGAACTTACCAGATCAAATCGGAGTGCGCTACTCCCGGTTGTCGAGCATGATGGCGCATTGGCCCTACAAAGATGACCATTGCTAAACAGCTCCTTGCTTAAATGAACTCTAGCTGCCTGGCACCGTCATACTTAACTTTTGTCCGGTGCCCATCGACCGGCATCTGCGGGCCTTTGAAAGCACGCTGGCCGAGCGGTCGGGTAGAATCATGCCTCGTTGTCATGACCATTATGTTTTTGCTCTCCGCTTCACTATAAGGAAGACCCATGGCCCAGCCTTACAGCGCACGCAGTCGCGCCATCGAACCTTTTCACGTCATGGCGCTGCTGGCGCGGGCCAATGAATTGCAGGCAGCGGGGCATGATGTCATCCACCTCGAAATCGGCGAGCCCGATTTCACCACCGCAGAGCCGATCATCAAAGCGGGGCAGGCAGCGCTGGCCGACGGCAAAACCCGCTACACCGCCGCACGCGGGTTGCCGCAACTGCGCGAAGCGATTGCCGGGTTTTACGCTACGCGCTATCAGCTCGACATCGATCCGCAGCGGATTTTGGTCACGCCGGGTGGTTCGGGGGCGTTGTTGCTCGCCAGCAGCCTGTTAGTCGACCCAGGCAAACACTGGCTGCTGGCCGATCCGGGGTATCCGTGCAATCGGCACTTTCTGCGCCTGGTCGAAGGCGAAGCGCAACTGGTCCCGGTCGGGCCGCAGGAGCGTTATCAACTGACGCCCGAGCGGGTGGCGGCACACTGGAACCCGAACAGCGTCGGGGCACTGGTCGCATCGCCCGCCAACCCGACCGGCACGCTGCTGAATCGCGATGAGCTGGCAGCCTTGTCCCAGGCGCTGAAAGCCCGCAACGGGCATCTTGTGGTGGACGAGATCTACCACGGCCTGACCTATGGCGTTGATGCCAGCAGTGTTCTTGAGGTGGACGACGACGCGTTCGTCTTGAATAGTTTTTCAAAGTATTTCGGCATGACCGGATGGCGGTTGGGCTGGCTGGTTGCGCCGCCCGAGGCAGTGGCGGATCTGGAAAAGCTCGCCCAGAACCTCTACATCAGCGCACCGAGCATGGCGCAATACGCCGCGCTGGCCTGTTTCGAGCCGCAGACGCTGGCAATTCTCGAGCAGCGTCGTGCCGAATTCGGTCGCCGTCGGGACTTTCTGCTGCCTGCCTTGCAGGAACTGGGGTTTGGCATTGCTGTCGAGCCGGAAGGCGCTTTTTATCTGTACGCCGACATCTCGGCTTTTGGCGGCGACGCCTTCGCGTTTTGCCAGCACTTTCTGGAAACCGAACATGTGGCCATCACTCCTGGGCTGGATTTCGGTCGCCATCAGGCCGGGCATCACGTGCGCTTCGCCTACACGCAGAGCCTGCCGCGTCTGGAGCAGGCAGTCGAACGCATCGCTCGCGGTCTGCGCAGCTGGAGCGCCTGATGCGCTTTACTCCAGAGCTTGAGCAGGGCCGCCTGCTGACGCGCTACAAGCGCTTTCTGGCGGATATCGAAACCGACAGCGGTGAGCTGCTGACCCTTCATTGCCCAAACACCGGTTCGATGCTCAATTGCATGATGCCGGGCGGTCGAGTGTGGTTCAGTCGCTCGAATGACCCCAAGCGCAAGCTGCCGGGCACGTGGGAAATCAGCGAAACGCCGCAGGGCCGTCTTGCCTGTATCAACACCGGGCGGGCCAATACGCTGGTGGAAGAGGCCTTGCGCGCCGGGGTCATCAGTGAACTCGATGGCTTTACGGCGCTCAAGCGCGAGGTGGCCTACGGGCAAGAAAAAAGCCGGGTGGATTTTCGTCTGGAATACCCGGATGGCTATCTCTATCTGGAAGTGAAGAGCGTCACGTTGGGGTTCGATGGCTCGGCGGTGGCTGCGTTTCCCGATGCCGTCACCCAGCGCGGTGCGCGGCACCTGCGGGAACTGGCGACGCTGGCGCGTGAAGGCGTGCGCGCGGTGTTGTTGTATTGCGTCAATCTGACCGGCATCGACGCTGTGCGCCCGGCCAAGGAAATCGACCCGGCCTACGCGTCTGCGTTGCGCGAGGCGGTCGATGCCGGGGTGCAGGTTCTGGCGTATGGCGTGCAACTGACGCCGGAGCAGATCTTCATCGACCGACCTTTGCGGGTGCAATGGCTGGACGCATCTGTCTGATCGTCGTTCAGCCTTCGTCCTCATCGGGCGGCAGTTCGACCCAGATGCCTTGATCGTCTTCGCGGCAGCTGATCGCGGTCAAGGACTGACCTTCGCACGGTCCCGCGACACATTCGCCGTTTTCGATCAGAAACAGTGCGCCATGTGTGGCGCACTGGATCAGGCTGGCGCTGCTGTCGAGGAATTGATCTGCCTGCCATTCCAGACGAATGCCCCGATGCGGGCAGCGATTCCGATAGACGAATACCTCTCCCTGACGGCGTACTGCCAGCAACGCGTGTTCACCGACTGCAAACCCTCGACTTTGGGCTTCGGGCAACTGACTTGAGGTGCAAATGAGTATCAACGGGCCTCCGATGGGCGATTTTCGACCAGTCCTGAACTACGCTGTGCTTAGTTTGACAGTTTCCCCAAGCCACCGCTCTGTTGGGCGTAGTGGCTTCATTCCAGTGCTAGCGGCGTAGTCTTTTTCCGATATCAATGTAGTCCATGTCCCGGAGCGCTTTGCCCGCGCCTGCTGGTCTTTCAGGCCGTATATCGTCCTGCCATGTCTTTCAAGCCGGGAACATCATGAAACCCATGACTGCGGATGACGAGGCGCAAGCGCGCCAGGCCATCAGGTTGCTGGAGCTTTTCGCCCTTAACACCGACGACACCGAACAGCGCGTTGTCGGTATCTGCCAGCGGGCCTGGACGCCCGTCGGGCCTGTTGCGGCGGTCTGTGTTCAGCCGCGCTTCGTATGCCTGGCACGCACCACGCTTGACCGGATGCTGGCGCGCGACATCAAGGTGGTCGCGGTCGTCAACTTTTCTCACGGCAGCAGCAATGTCGGCTCGGCGGTGTCTGAAGTGCGCGCTTCGCTGATCGCCGGCGCTGACGAGATCGACGTTGTCTACCCGTTTCGGGCGCTGCTTGGCGGAGATCGGCAGATCGGTATCGACCTGATATCAGCGTGCAGTGCTTTATGTGGCGGGCAAGTGCCCCTTACGGTGACCCTGGAAACCGGTGATCTGCGAGACTCGCAAACCATTCACGCTGCGTGTTGCGATGCGATTGCCTCCGGGGTCAGCTTCATCAAGAGCAGCACCGGCAAGGGCGCGACCCACGTGACGCCACAGGCCGCGCGGATCATGCTGGCGTCGATTGCCGATGTAGGCGGGCAGGTCGGCTTCAAAGTTGCCGGAGGCATTCGCACGTTTGATGAGGCGCGTTTTTACCTGGCGCTGGCTCGCGGACGGTTTGGCGCACAGTGGGTCAATGCCGGACGCGTTCGCCTGGGCGGCTCATGCCTGCTGGATGATCTGTTGGGGCGCCTGGGCCTGCAAGACGTGGCAGGCGAGGGTGGCGGATTCTGAGGTGTTGACCGGGTTTATCCGAGCAAAAAAAGACCCAGCAAAAAGCCGGGTCAAAAACCGTGATTAGCCTGATGAGGAGATAATCTGAAAGTCCGAACCAAGGTCTTTCAGGCTACCGTCCAGTCTCGCGACTGGATGTGATAATCATAACGATTCTCATTTGTAAGTCAACCTGTCTTTTTTACGGGCTTGCTGGCGATCCCGGGCGCGTGTCTCAAGGCGGGGGGGGGGGGCGGCAGTGCCGCGCAGAGTTCGGCGTCATGAGCAAAACGGCGACAGGCAATACTCCACCGCCCCACCTGCAGGTCACAGGCAGGCCGACGTATTCAGTGGTTCAACGAATGCGATAGCGCAGTCGAGTACCGAAATTGACGGACATCAGGATTTCATCGGCGGAAAGCTCCGGCGGAAAGAACACGCCAGATATCTGTGCGTGCGCGATGCTCGCACCTTCCATTGGCGTGTTGCGCAGATCCAGCCCGCGCAGGTCTGCGGAGCGGAAGTAGGCGTCGGTGAAGTCGATGCCGGTGGTGTCCAGCAAGCGCAGGTCCAGACCGCGGAAATCGCCCCCGACCATGTCGATGGTGCCGGTTCGCGGTTTTTCCTGATTGAAGCCTTCGACGTCATCCTTGCGCAGCAGCATATAAAGTGGCGAGTCGATCTGTTTGGGCTGGCTCATGACGGCCTCATCGTTGCGTTGGAATTATGGCGCCAGTATATCGCCATCATTATGAGGCCGTGAAGCGTTAACCGCTCAACGGCCATACGTGGGATTTACAGGCCTGGCAAGCGCTGGCGCAGGTTGTCGATGAGGCTGTCCATGTCACTGCTGACGTTGGTCGCAACCTTCTTGCTGCGCAGGATTTCTTCTGCGCTCAGCGGTTCGCGACTGGCTTGCTGGGCCTCGATAACCTCCAGCGTGGCGTCGGACGGGTCGTTGTTCTGCGCCTGACGTTGCGCGAGCCAGCCAGCGATGACAGCCTGCGGCGCTTCGCAATCGATGATCAGGAACGGTACACCCGTGATCTCGGCTATTTTTGCCGCCGCGTCGCGTTGTTCATGCTTGAGATAAGTTGCGTCGATCACAACCGAGAAGCCGGCACGCAGGGCCTTCTCAGCCAGTTCATGCAGGCGCGCATACGTCGCGACACTGGCCTGTTCGCCGTACAGCTCAGTGCCCTGGCCGGGAAACAGACGTTTGCGCTCGACATCGGAGCGCAGGCGCACAGCGCCGAGCGACTCGACCAGACGCATGGCCACGTGGCTTTTGCCTACCGCTGAAACACCGTGAGTGATGGCCAGGAACGGTGACGGGATGGCGCTGTAAGTTTCGGCCAGATTGGCATAGTTGCGGTACTGGCGCAGGGTCGCCGCACGCTGTAAACCATCGGCGTCGGGGGCCTGGCTGAACAACGCGACCTTGGCACGAACCATGGCGCGGTAGGCTTTGTAGAAGTTCAGCAACTCAAGGCCTGCATAATCGCCGGTCACTTCCAGGTACTGACTGATCAGCCGACGTGAAAGCGATTTCAGGCCACGGTCCTCGAGGTCCATCGCCAGAAAGCCGATGTCGGCATAGACATCGGTCTTGCGGAACGGCTCGTTGAACTCGATGCAGTCAAACAGCACTACCTTGCCATCGATCACAGTGGCGTTACCCAGATGGATATCGCCATGGCATTCACGGATGAAACCGTCGGCCTTGCGCTGCGTTAGCAAAGGCTTGAGTCGCGAAAAGCTCGATTCAGCCCAGGCCTGTAGGGCATCGAGTTGCGCCAGATCGGATTTTTCGCTGATCAGCGGGCGGATCTGCTCGAAATTCTGTACAACCGGCGCCATGACGCTGTCAGGCGACCCCCATTCGCTCTCGCTGGTAACACGCGGCGAGTCGAGATGGAAGCCGGCGATCTGCTGCGCCAGTGCGTCGATGTGGGCAGTGGTCAGCTCGCCATTGGCTTGCAGCGTGCTCAACAGATTGTCCTGTGAAAACTGGCGCATCTTGAGCGCGTATTCGATCACTTCACCGTCGCCGCCCAGTTGCGGCGCGTCGGCTGAGCCGGTGATCGGCAACACTTCAAGGTACAGATCGTCAGTGGTGCGCTGATTCAGGCGCAACTCTTCGTGACAGAAATGCTCGCGCAGGGCCAGTGTGGTGAAATCCAGAAAGCCGAAGTTCATCGGTTTCTTGATTTTGTAGGCATAAGGACCGGTCAGCAGAACCCACGAAATGTGCGTTTCGATGACCTGGAAATGCTCCACTGGATGCGGGAAAAGGGCAGGGTTCTGCAGGGCTGCGATCAAAGACTGGCTCACGGACGATCCTTCAGGAATGTATTCGAAATATAAGTGTGCGATGCAGCCATTATGGCCGCTTGGCACGAGGCTGCAAACCGCTGACTCAGGCGTCTGTCGATCCTTGGCAAAGTGCGTATAATCCGCGCCCATGACTCGATCCCGCACCTCTCGTTCCCCTAAAAAGCAACCTCCCCGCAGCCTGCACAAGTGGCTGGGCTGGGCGTTGAAGCTTGGTATCGTCGGCCTGGTTCTGCTGGGCGGCCTGGCGATTTATCTCGATGCGATTGTTCAGGAGAAATTCTCCGGCAAGCGCTGGACCATCCCGGCCAAGGTCTATGCGCGGCCGCTGGAGCTGTTCGTCGGGCAAAAGCTCAGCCGTGATGATTTCCTCATCGAGCTCGATGCACTGGGCTATCGCCGTGAAAGCGTGGCCAACGGGCCAGGCGCTGCTGCCGTGAACGGCAACACGGTCGATCTCAATACCCGTGGCTTCCAGTTTTACGAAGGCACTGATGCCGCACAGCAGGTGCGGGTGCGCTTCTCCGGTGATTATGTCGCCGACCTGTCGTCCGGCAATGGCGCCAAGCTCGCGGTCGCACGGCTCGAGCCCTTGCTGATCGGCGGCCTGTACCCGAAGAATCTCGAAGACCGGATCCTGATCAAGCTCGATCAGGCTCCGCCGTACCTGCTCGACGGGCTGGTCGCGGTTGAAGACCGGGATTTCTACCATCACTTCGGGGTGTCACCCAAATCCATTGCCCGGGCCATGTGGGTCAACACGTCCCAGGGGCAGATGCGCCAGGGCGGCAGTACGCTGACCCAGCAGTTGGTCAAGAACTTCTACCTGACCAACGAGCGCAGCCTGACTCGCAAACTGACTGAAGCCATGATGGCCGTGTTGCTGGAGATTCATTACAGCAAGCAGGAAATCCTTGAGGCGTATCTCAACGAGGTCTTTGTCGGCCAGGATGGCCAGCGCGCCGTCCACGGTTTCGGTCTGGCCAGTCAGTATTTCTTCAGTCAGCCGCTGTCCGAACTGAAAATCCATCAGGTGGCGATGCTGGTCGGGCTGGTCAAGGGGCCGTCCTTCTATAACCCGCGTCGCAATCCCGAGCGTGCACTGGAGCGTCGCAATCTGGTGCTCGACCTGTTCGAACAGCAAGGCGTGGCCACACCGGAAGTGGTCGCCGCTGCGAAGAAAATGCCATTGGGCGTGACCAAAACCGGCACGCTCGCCGACAGCTCGTTCCCGGCTTTCCTCGATCTGGTCAAGCGTCAGTTGCGCGAAGACTATCGCGATGAAGACTTGACCGAAGAGGGGCTGCGGATCTTCACCAGCTTCGATCCGATCCTGCAGATGAAGTCCCAGGCGGCCATAGACGACACGTTCAAAAAGCTTGCCGGGCGCAAGGGTGTGGATGAAGTGGAAGCGGGGATGGTCGTCACCAATCCAGAGACCGGCGAAGTGCAAGCGCTGATTGGCGGACGCGAGGCCGGGTTCTCGGGCTTCAATCGGGCGATCGATGCGGTGCGGCCGATTGGCTCGCTGGTCAAACCGGCTATTTATCTGACCGCGCTGGAGCGCCCAAGCCAGTACACGCTGACCAGTTGGATCGCCGACGAGCTGTTTCAGGTCAAGGGCGCCGATGGTCAGATCTGGAAACCGCAGAACTACGATCACAAGTCCCACGGCAACATCTTTCTGTATCAGGGGCTGGCGCATTCCTACAACCTGTCGACTGCCAAGCTAGGCCTTGATCTGGGTATTCCGAACGTGTTCAAAACCCTGGCCAGGCTGGGCGTGACTAGCGAGTGGCCCGCGTATCCATCGATGTTGCTGGGGGCGGGCGGCTTGAGTCCGATGGAAGTCGCCACCATGTATCAGACGATCGCCAGCGGCGGGTTCAATACGCCGATGCGCGGCATTCGCAGCGTACTGACGGCTGAAGGTGAACCGCTCAAGCGCTATCCGTTCAAGATCGAGCAGCGCTTCGATCCGGGTGCGATTTATCTGGTGCAGAATGCGATGCAGCGGGTCATGCGCGAAGGGACGGGCAAATCTGTTTACAACGTGTTGCCGAGTTCGCTGAATCTGGCGGGCAAGACCGGCACCAGTAACGACTCTCGCGACAGCTGGTTTGCCGGTTTCAGTCAGGACCTGCTGGCGGTGGTCTGGATGGGCCGCGACGATAACGGCAAGACTCCGTTTACCGGCGCTACCGGTGCCTTGCAGGTCTGGACCAGCTTCATGCGCAAGGCCTATCCGTTGCCGCTGGACATGGCGATGCCGGACAACGTCGTTCAGGCGTGGGTCGATGCGCAGACGGGTCAGGGCTCGGACGCCAGCTGCCCGAATGCAGTGCAGATGCCGTATATTCGCGGCAGTGAGCCCCAGCCCGGCGCGACATGCGGCGGCGCTCCAGCACCTGCGACTGAGGTGATGGACTGGGTCAAGGGTTGGTTGAACTAGGCAATCGAGGTTTTGACGTGAATAAATGGTGGATTCCAGCTTTAACAGCTCTGGCTTTGCTGAATGGCTGCGCCAGCGTGGAGCGCGGCTCGATTCCGGTCGAGGATTCAAGCTCCAGAGTGTCCAACGGCGAGCGCGTGGCAGCTACGAACAAGGGCGCTTATCGCCCCAATACAGCGCCGGCTCAGCAGCCGCAAGCCGTACCGCAAGACTCGGGCGTGGTCGTGATGGTGCCCGGCGGCGGTAGTGGCGATGCGGGTCAGAGCTTTTCTGCTCCGGCCAGTCAGGCCCCGTTCAGCGTCAACACGCCGCCGGTCGATGCGGCACCGGCCACTCAGGCGCCGATCAGTTCGGCTCCGGCTGCCAATAACAGCTACAGCATTCCGGCCGCCTCGGCACCGAGCGGGATTCCTTCCAGCGGTGGCGGTCTGTCCGAGGACGAGCAACTGGATGGCCCGGTTCTGGCCTTGCTGACCACCGCACAGCAACAGCAGAGCAGCGGTGACTTGAATGGCGCCTCTTCCAGCCTCGAACGCGCGCAGCGTGTTGCCCCGCGCGAGCCGCAGGTGCTTTATCGTCTGGCGCAAGTGCGTCTGGCCCAGGGCGATGCAGCCCAGGCCGAGCAATTGGCCCGCCGCGGTCTGACGTACGCTAATGGCCGCGCCAGTCTGCAAGCCAGCCTCTGGGGTTTGATTGCACAGTCCCGCGAGAAACAAGGTGATGCAGCCGGTGCTGCGCTGGCTCGTCAGAAGGCTCGCTAATGGACCAGCGCCTGCCTGAAATTGCCGAGCAGTTGTTGCTGATAGAGCGCGAGTTGCGCGCGCTGGGCTGGTGGGATGTCACGCCGCCCAGCGAGGCAGCGTTGTCCAGCCAGGAGCCGTTCAGTGTCGATACGCTGGAGTTCGCTCAATGGTTGCAATGGATCTTCCTGCCGCGCATGAAGGTCATTCTCGAGCGCGACCTGCCACTGCCCAATGCGTCCGGCATCGTGGAAATGGCCGAGATGGTCTATGCCGGTCGCTTGAGTGAAACGCGTCTGCTGCAACAGCATCTGGCGCGGTTCGATCAACTGATCGCTGCGACGCGTTGATCGACTCGCCTAGCGGCAAAGCTCACTGATCGCCCGCTCGGTTTCTTCGATGCGCGTCTTGCGGGTCTCCTCCGTAAGACGTCGCGACTCTCCACCCACTTGCTCGCGCACCCGCGGATTGTTCTGCAGTTGCGCGAGATTGGTGCGCAGGGTCTCGCAATTCCCGGCGCGCTTGGCTTCCTGTATTTTTATCTGATTTTTGACTTTCTGGTCGATGGCGCGTTGCTGCGCGGCGCCATCGACCGCGGGTGGCGCGGGGGCAGCTACTGGCGGCGGCTGTTGCACGTTTATCTGCTGAGCCTGCTGGCCCGTCGGCGGCTGGGCGTCGAAATGCGTCACGCCCTGAGCGTCGACCCATTTATAGACAGAAGCGGCCTGGCCGGTTGAAGCGATGGTCAGTGCTGCGGCGAAAATCATCCAGCGCATGTCGAGTCCTTGAGGTGTCAGTGCCTCTGGGAAACTACCATAACGATGCGTTTCCGTCCGAAACGGTGCGATTTCACAGGCTTGCAGCCAAGAAAGCGCACGGATGACTTGACTTGAGGGGGGGGAATCACAACAATCCAAAGTTCGCTGTAGAAGGACTGCCAGAAGCAGACCCTCTCGGTAGATCATGAGGCGCACACCCGCGCCGACCTGTAACACCCGCAACGCGTTACCTCGCGCTGGGTGGGAATGTTCCGCAACACTCAGGGACATCCCAATACTTGCTCAGTCAGTGCTGACGTAGTCGGCGACCACCGTCGCTCATGCTCTGCTGGCAGTAAACCTACAAAGACCCGTCCCGGAGTGGGCGGTATTCTGGCGTTTTAGAGGTGAACAACGTGGAGCTTTTATCTGGCGCTGAAATGATCGTCCGCTTTTTGCGTGACGAAGGCGTTGAGCATATCTATGGGTACCCGGGTGGTGCCCTCCTGCATGTCTACGATGCCCTGTTCAAAGAACCTGCTGTGAGCCATATTCTGGTTCGTCACGAGCAGGCTGCCACGCACATGGCTGACGGTTATGCGCGTGCGACCGGCAAAGCGGGCGTGGTGCTGGTGACCTCGGGTCCTGGTGCGACCAATGCCATTACCGGTATCGCCACGGCGTACATGGACTCCATTCCGATGGTGGTGCTGTCCGGTCAGGTCGCGAGCACGCTGGTGGGTACCGATGCGTTCCAGGAGACAGACATGATCGGTATCTCCCGGCCGATCGTGAAGCACAGCTTCATGATCAAGCACCCGTCGGAAATCCCGGAAATCTTGAAAAAAGCGTTCTATCTGGCGCAGTCGGGTCGTCCTGGTCCTGTGGTTGTCGATATTCCGAAAGACATGACCAACCCGGCCGAGAAATTCGAATACGTCTTTCCCAAGAAAGCCAAGCTGCGCTCTTACAGCCCGGCGGTCCGTGGGCATTCCGGGCAGATCCGCAAAGCCGTGGAAATGCTCCTGGCGGCCAAGCGTCCGATCGTCTATGCCGGTGGCGGCGTGATCATGGGCAACGCTTCGGCGCAGCTGACCGAGCTGGCGCAGCTGCTCAATGCTCCGGTCACCAACACGCTGATGGGCCTGGGTTGCTATCCGGGCACGGATCGCCAGTTCGTCGGCATGCTCGGCATGCACGGCAGCTACACCGCCAACCTCGCGATGCACCACACCGACGTGATTCTGGCCGTGGGCGCGCGTTTCGATGACCGGGTGATCAATGGCGCGAGCAAGTTCTGCCCGAATGCCAAGATCATCCACATCGATATCGACCCGGCGTCGATCTCCAAGACCATCAAGGCCGATGTGCCTATCGTCGGTCCGGTTGAAAGCGTGTTGACCGAGATGGTTGCCACCCTGAAAGAAATCGGCGAAACGCCTGACAAGGCATCGGTCGATGCCTGGTGGAAGCAGATCGATGAATGGCGCGGGAATGGCGATCTGTTCCCGTATAACCGTGGCGATGGCTCTGTCATCAAGCCGCAGGCGGTGATCGAAACGCTGTGCGAAGTCACCAAGGGCGATGCCTACGTAACCTCGGATGTCGGCCAGCATCAGATGTTCGCTGCGCAGTACTACCGCTTCAACAAGCCGAACCGCTGGATCAACTCAGGCGGTCTGGGCACCATGGGCTTCGGCTTCCCGGCGGCGATGGGCGTCAAGCTGAGCTTCCCGGACGAGCACGTTGCCTGTGTGACCGGGGAAGGCAGCATCCAGATGAACATTCAGGAGCTGTCGACCTGTCTGCAATATGGCCTGCCGGTAAAAATCATCCTGCTCAACAACGGCGTGCTGGGCATGGTCCGTCAGTGGCAGGACATGAGTTACGGCGCGCGTCACTCGCATTCCTACATGGAATCGCTGCCTGACTTCGTCAAGTTGGTCGAAGCCTATGGCCACGTTGGCATGCGCATCACCGATTTGAAAGATCTGAAGCCGAAGATGGAAGAAGCCTTTGCCATGACTGACCGGCTGGTGTTCCTCGACATTCAGGTCGATGTGACCGAGCACGTCTACCCGATGCAGATCAAGGACGGCTCCATGCGCGATATGTGGTTGAGTAAGACGGAGCGGACATAATCATGCGCCATATCATTTCCCTACTGCTGGAAAACGAACCGGGCGCGCTGTCTCGTGTGGTCGGTCTGTTCTCGCAGCGTAACTACAACATCGAAAGCCTGACGGTCGCGCCAACCGAAGACCCGACCCTGTCGCGTCTGACGCTGACCACTGTGGGGCACGATGAGGTGATCGAGCAGATCACCAAGAACCTCAACAAACTCATTGAGGTGGTCAAGCTGGTCGACCTGTCGGAGAGCGCTCACATCGAGCGTGAACTGATGCTGGTCAAGGTCAAGGCCACCGGCGCGCAGCGTGCCGAGATCAAGCGCACCACGGATATCTTCCGCGGGCAGATCGTCGACGTGACTGCCAGCGTCTACACCGTGCAGCTGAGCGGCACGAGCGACAAACTGGACAGCTTCATTCAGGCCATCGGCACTGCCGCCATCCTGGAAACAGTACGCAGTGGCGTGACGGGCATTGCCCGTGGCGACAAAGTGCTGAGCATTTAAATCAATTAAGCAAATGGCCTGAACGGCCACGATAACAGGGGATTTCCATGAAAGTTTTCTACGACAAAGACTGTGACCTTTCGATCATCCAGGGCAAGAATGTCGCCATCATCGGTTACGGTTCGCAAGGCCACGCTCAAGCGTGCAACCTGAAAGACTCCGGCGTTGATGTCACCGTTGGCCTGCGCAAAGGTTCGGCCACTGTCGCCAAGGCTGAAGCCCATGGCCTGAAAGTGACGGACGTTGCCTCTGCCGTTGCTGCTGCCGACCTGGTCATGATCCTGACCCCGGACGAGTTCCAGTCCCAGCTGTACAAGAACGAAGTCGAGCCGAACCTGAAGCAGGGCGCAACACTGGCGTTCTCCCACGGCTTCGCGATTCACTACAACCAGGTTGTGCCACGCGCTGACCTCGACGTGATCATGATCGCGCCGAAGGCCCCGGGCCACACCGTACGTACCGAGTTCGTCAAAGGCGGCGGTATTCCTGACCTGATCGCGGTTTATCAGGATGCTTCGGGCAACGCCAAGAACGTTGCGCTGTCTTACGCTTCGGGCGTTGGCGGTGGCCGTACCGGCATCATCGAAACCACCTTTAAGGACGAGACTGAAACCGACCTGTTCGGCGAGCAGGCTGTTCTGTGTGGCGGTACTGTCGAGCTGGTCAAGGCCGGTTTCGAAACGCTGGTTGAAGCCGGCTACGCGCCAGAAATGGCCTACTTCGAGTGCCTGCACGAACTGAAGCTGATCGTTGACCTCATGTACGAAGGCGGCATCGCCAACATGAACTACTCGATCTCCAACAACGCCGAATACGGCGAGTACGTGACTGGCCCGGAAGTCATCAACGCTGAATCGCGTCAGGCCATGCGCAACGCTCTGAAGCGTATCCAGGACGGTGAATACGCGAAGATGTTCATCACCGAAGGCGCGACCGGCTACCCATCGATGACCGCCAAGCGTCGTAACAACGCTGCGCACGGCATCGAAATCATCGGCGAGAAACTGCGCTCGATGATGCCTTGGATCGCGGCAAACAAGATTGTCGACAAAGACAAGAACTAAGCTTTTCCGGCTTACAGCCAGCTTTCAGCTGGTTTAAAAAAGCGCGACCCATGGGTCGCGCTTTTTCGTTATGGGTCAGGATCTGGTATAAAGCTGCAACGTTTTGCTGGCGAACCCTCGCCGCAGACCTGTGTCGAACCTTTTCATACCGCTGCAAGGTAATCTCCATGAGCGAACGTCCTGAAGAGCCCATCAAGGCCCCTGACGCTGAAAGTCTGCTACCGATCGATGAACATGTGGAAGAAGGGCATGATGCCGAAGGCCGTCAGGTCCGGCACCGCGGTATCTATCTGCTGCCCAACCTGTTTACTACGGCGAATCTGTTCGCCGGTTTCTACTCCATCATCAGTTCCATGAGTGCTCAAAGCGCCATGAGTGCGGGTGATTTCGCGGGGGCGAGCAAATATTTCGCGTTCGCCGCCATCGCAATCTTCGTCGCCATGGTCCTCGACGGGCTGGATGGTCGCGTTGCGCGCATGACCAACACCCAAAGTGCGTTCGGCGCCGAGTATGATTCGCTGTCCGACATGGTCGCTTTCGGCGTGGCCCCGGCCTTGCTGGCGTTCGGCTGGGCCTTGGGCGACATGGGCAAGGTCGGCTGGATGGTCGCCTTCATCTATGTAGCAGGAGCCGCGCTGCGACTGGCGCGCTTCAATACCCAGGTCGGCACGGCTGACAAGCGCTACTTTATCGGTCTGGCCAGCCCGGCGGCGGCAGGTGTCGTGGCAGGGACGGTCTGGGCGTTCAGCGACTTTGGCATTCAAGGCTCCAAGCTGTCGTTTCTCGTGGCGCTGCTGGTTGCGGCTGCCGGGATGCTGATGGTCAGCAACATCAAGTACAACAGCTTCAAGGAACTGGACCTGAAGGGCCGAGTGCCTTTCGTTGCGATTCTGGCGGTGGTGCTGGTATTTGCCGTGGTGTTCAGCGATCCGCCGCGCATCCTGCTGCTGATCTTCCTTGCCTACGCGCTGTCCGGACCGATTCAGTATCTATTGCGCCGCCATAAAGCCTCACAATGATCTAATTTCCACCATACTCCGTAGTCTACTGGTGCATCAGTTTCCTAGGCTGCGGAGTCATCATGCTAATCAAGCTTCCTTCTGCGTCGGACTCCAAAGAGTCGGACGTCACGCCTGAATCCATCTACCTCTCCCGACGTACAGTGCTCGCCAGCTCGCTTGCCGGCTTGGCTGTCACGGCCCTGCCGCGCTGGGCCGGTGCGGCAGATGCCTCGCGCTATGCGGATGTCGAGCCCGGCAAGGCGCCGGGCTGGTTCAACGACAAGCTTTCGGCGACGAAATGGCAGGCCGTCAATGTCAAGGACGAGGCCATCACGCCGTTCAAGGACGCGACTCACTACAACAACTTCTATGAGTTCGGTACCGACAAGGGTGATCCGGCGAAGAATGCGGGTTCGTTGCAGACCGAGCCGTGGAGCGTGGTGATCGACGGCGAAGTTGGCAAGCCAGGACGCTACGCGCTTGAAGACTTCATGAAGCCGTATCAACTGGAAGAGCGGATTTATCGACTGCGCTGCGTAGAGGCCTGGTCGATGGTCATCCCGTGGATGGGGTTTCCGATTTCGGACCTGCTCAGGCAAGTGGAGCCGACCTCCAAAGCCAAATACATTCGCTTCGAGACCCTGGAGGACGCCAAGTCCATGCCGGGGCAGCGCTCCAGCTTCGCCTTGATCGACTGGCCTTATGTAGAAGGGCTGCGTCTGGATGAGGCAATGAACCCGCTGGCGATTCTTGCCGTTGGGATGTACGGGCGCGAGCTGCCGAATCAGAACGGTGCGCCATTGCGTCTGGTGGTGCCGTGGAAGTATGGCTTCAAGAGTGTGAAGTCGATCGTGCGGATCAGCCTGGTCAGTGAGCAGCCGAAGACCACATGGCAGAGCATCGCGGCCAATGAGTATGGCTTCTATGCCAACGTCAATCCGACTGTCGATCATCCGCGCTGGACGCAGGCGCGTGAGCGTCGTCTGCCGAGCGGACTGTTCAGTCCCAATGTGCGGGATACGCAGATGTTCAACGGGTACGCGGATGAGGTTGCCTCTTTGTACGCGGGTATGGATTTGCGGAAGGACTACTGATGCGCTATCCGCTTTTTCGCCTTGCCGTGTTTGTCGCGGCTAGCGTGGCACCTGTCTGGTGGCTTTATCAGGCGTGGATTTTTGCTTTGGGGCCGGATCCAGGCAAGGCACTGGTCGAGAGCTTCGGTCTGGCGACGTTGATCATGCTGCTGATCACGCTGGCGATGACGCCATTGCAGCGTCTGACCGGCTGGCCGGGATGGATTGTGGTTCGTCGCCAGTTGGGGCTGTGGTGCTTTGCCTA